>NZ_QQPQ01000002.1 GCF_003346715.1 Oceanispirochaeta sp. M1 | reverse complement strand
AATGCAAATATGGATAGCCATGATTTCATTTTTACTTCTAAAATATCTTTCAGATTCATCGTCTTCGGTATGGACTGTAGGCTCATTGATGGCTGTGATTCCAATTCTATTGTTCATGAAAAAAGATATCTGGCTATGGTTGAATAAGCCAAAACCAATGGCAGAATCAATGTTTTTTTCAGATGGTCAAATGGGGCTGTTTTTATGAAGCAATTTTATCTTGGACAGCTGTGAGGCTCCATAATAGAAATTCATTGTCTCGATGAAAGTACGGGGAGCTATAAAGTCTATGAGTAATCTCTTAATCTCCTGGTCTTCTGAAAAACTCCAGTATTTTATATTTTCTGAAAAGTCCTGAATCCCCTTATTTGAGATCGCCATTTTGGAAAAAACAGCTGTTTCATTACAGATAAATTCTATTCGTTGAGAGTACATTTGGGTATTGCTTGTTAGATCTCTTTTTGCTTTCTCGGTGATAAAATTGGTTGTAATTCTGGAGGAGACAACGGTCACACCTATGATTGTAATAACTACCAGCATTGATGTTAATATCCAGAGTTTTGTTCGAATGGAAATATTTTTTATTTGGAAATTCCTCATAGATTACGAGATTGTCGCATGTTGACCACTCCCAGAGATTCGATCACAAACTGAATCAATTTTTCAGCTTCTTTAGATTACTCCCAAATTCTTTAGCTGTCATTCCTTTTAATCTGCAGCTCTTTCAGATAATCATTCAGAGGGTTGAATAGTATAAATCCTTCAGCTCTGCCTATAGCTGTCAATGAAGGAAGATAGGGTTCTGATGTAGAGGTTTTCAACTCTTGATTCATCAATTGGCAGATTTTCCAGCAACATGGCCTCCTTCTGCTTCTCTGTCATATTGAGAAGGGGAAAGAAGCCCATATTGAAGGAGAGAGTCGCTTCCAGGAAATCCTGTACGGCCTGTGATCCCTGGAATACTCCTGTGTGTATGAGAACCCCCCTCAGCTCGGAAATGACCTTGAAGAGACTTCTCTTTATTTTTCTCAGAGCCTCCAGGGATACGTTCTTTTCAAGAGTCGTATATAAGAGATTCAGTATTTCCACCATGGTACGGTAGGTCATGAATTTCTCAAACCAGTATCTTGCAAACTCCAGGGAGTTTTTTATCTCATTCATCTTTCCTGAATTATAATCCTCACAGACACTGGTCGACCAGGATGCAATCTCTCTACTCAGGTATTCCATGAAGATCTCTTCTTTAGTTTCAAAATACTTATAAATATTGGAACGGGCCGAGTTATTTTCTTTGGCAATAAGAGCAAAGGTTATTTTGTCATAATCAATGCTCTTGTATAGATTAAGGGTCGTCTCCAGAATCTCCCGGATTCTGACTTCTTTCTGTTCATCTGTTCGTGCCCGTTCCCAACTCATATTCACCCCTGAACAGATCACTCAGCCGCGGCCTTTCTGTACATTCCCAGCACGAGGCTGTCCATTATTCTATCACTCAGGAGAGTCTTGATTCTCTTGAGTACCTTTGCATCCCGGGTGGTGTCATATGTTGTTTTCGGTTTTTTGACTGTTCCTGCGGTAACCATGGCCCTGACGGTGCTTTCCGGTCCGGGGCTGGTCTCATTGGAATTGACAATATTGTTTCTAAAGCCTTTCATCAGCAGGCGGTAGTCATCGGGGTAATCAATTTTGTCCATTGTCTCAACGGCTATATTGGCAAATTCCGTTTTAACAGCTCCCGGATGGATCATGACCACATCAATTCCCAGGCCCTTCACTTCCTGCCGGAGAGCTGTTCCCATACCGTATAAGGCATGTTTTGTGGATGCATACCAGCCCAGACCCGCCGTGGATAGATGGCTGACCAGAGACGCCGTGAGGATGATCCGGCCATTACGTACTTTCCTCATATGGGGAAGTACTGCCTGAATGATCCGGGCCTGTCCAAATAGATTCACATCATACTGGTACTTGATCTCTTCGAGAGATATATTTTCTATGTTTCCATAAGTACCGTACCCTGCATTGCCATAGACAATATCGATGCGGCCTTCTTCCCTGATAATCTGCTCGACGGCATTCCGTACATCATCATCTTTTGTGACGTCTACCTTGATCAGCCTGGCTCCCAGTTCTTTCAGGTCTGCCATCGGTTCAAGACGCCGGGCCGTGGCGTAAACTTTATAGCCTCTGTGTAATAGTTCTTTTGCCGTATCATGTCCAAAACCGGCTGATGCACCGGTGATAAATACTACTTTTTCTTTGCTCATATAATTAACCTCATCTAATATACTTTAGTTATGCTAATAATATAAGAAACGTCGTGTCTCCAGTCAAGAGACGATGTGTCTTTTAACTGTAAATAATAACCGGATTGTTTGAAGCCTCTCTTCAAAATTCAATTACTAGGAAAATATTACTTTTGTAATCATTATAAAAACAAAGTGAAGGGCAGTACCAGCGCAGAATAATTCATATTCCAAAACATAGAGTAAAAGGGTGTGTTTGATTATTGATACCCACATGCACTGGAGTACATTTTTAGAACATCTCTTATTTTAGAGTGAATAATTTCATCCACTGAGTTCGATATAGCTCCCTTCAGTATTGCCGTGAATTGAGAAGGCATATATTGGCTTAAAATAGATAAAGGAATTCCTTTACTATTCAAATTAACTTTGAGTTTCTCGATAGAGTCATTTATACGGTTATCATTTAAATAATATCTGCTCCTATCACTAAAACTGTAACATCGCTTAAATAGTTGTTCTGTCTCATCACCAGAATAATATTTTTTCCAATACTTTGGCTGTTCTATCATCACTTTTTCAAGAACTTCCTGGAAACATGAGAGTTGATTTTTTTTCGGGTCAATGATTTTTCGTTCTATTTCTTCCAGAGCAAATAAGGCTTCTCTATAGGCAAATGTAAGCCAGGGGCCAACTTTTAAAATACAAAAATGATCTTCCACAAGATGGGTTAGGTTTTCTTTACTTTGATAATCTGTTGAATGGGCTTCAAATATCAAAATACCGAAATCTTGTATGGAGTTACTCAGATCCTTTGCCGCTTCTCTGTTGTATTGAAATATATTCTCATCTCCAAACTCGACACCTGGCTGGACAACCAATGCAACAACTCGCTTCCATGCTTCATTTAGCCCAAGCTTAATAAAGGCTTTCTTTGTAATAGCAAATGTAGACTGTGCATCTAGAGCTTTTGTTGCTGTCACTTCATTTTCTGCTCCGTCTGTTCCTCCGGGAACCGGAACCTCTGTTCCAATGATATAATGCAATTGTGAAGGACCTTCCATGTATTTCTTCCAGGTCTTCTCTGCAACCATGCATAATTCTGAAGCTCTGAGGGCCACTACTTTATCAGATAGAGGATTTTGTCTGTCTCCCTGATCATCCAAGCAGAACATACTTGTATCAAGGTGGATTTTCAGATAACCGGCTTTGACGTAAGCGGAAATGAGGTCTTTGGCATTCATCATTGCCTCTGCTGCTGTAAGGTTCTGCCAGGCATTCGGCCCCAGGTGATCTCCCCCAAATAGTAGCTTATCGGTGGGGAATGCAAGCTCTTCTGCAAGTCCTTTAACATAAGTGATAAACATATCCGGTGTCATACCTGTGTAACCACCAAACTGGTCAACCTGATTCGAGGTCGATTCAATACAAAGTATAGAATTATCATCTGTAGCTTGAATCATTCCGGCTTTAATTACTTCAGGGTGGGAACTGCAGATTGAGTAAATACCGACTTTTTTTCCGGATTTATTTTCTTTTAATATGTGAAGAAATTCTTTAACAGCTGTCACATCAGGTCCTTTGAGTAGATTTTATATTTTCTATTCCTACTCCATTTATGTAAGTGCAGAAGTAGGAACTGATATTATTAGTAGATTGAAACATCCTGGACTACACGATTTATAGTGCCGGAGATGCTGGGAGAGTCTGGTTTATGTCCAATTTGAATACTTTTAAATAAACCATTCAACTGTCCGATTAAAACATAAGGGAGGATATTGAATGCATCGGGAAGGGAGTCTCCTCCTGGAAATACTTCAAGAATCTGACCTTTGAGAGACTGGATTGCTTTGTCTTTTTTATCGCAAACAAAAAGATAATCAGCTCCCTGCTCTTTCTCCTGCATTTCCTTTAGAAGATCTATTTCAAACAAGCGCCTTTTAGGATCAGATGATAAATATGCAATGACAAGTGAAGTTTTATTAGCAAATACCTGCGGACCATGGCGTAAACCCAGATAAGAATTAAAATCTGACAAAATTCTTCCGTCCGTCATTTCCTGAGATTTCAATCTTGACTCCTGGGCACAACCTTTTAGTTCTGCTGTACCTAGGTAGAGAATTCTATCAGTTTCTCGGCATATAAATGTACGTACTGTTTCTGTGTCATTTTCAAGTATCTTTTGAGCAGCCTTTGAAGCCATTTGAGTATACTTCTCAAATTTTGCCACATCATCCAAGAAAGGGAGAGCAAGTAAAGCTAAAGCCATACTGGTATATGAGCTGGTCATAACTAAAGAACTGTCATTGGTTTCTTCTGGGAGGATAATATTTAACGTATTTTCATCTTTCTCTGTTAACCGAAGCATTTCGCTATCTTTATTACAACAAAGGTTGACTTGCATAGCTGAGGGATTATATTCTTTTGTTTTATTGTATGTCGCAACTGATTCAGGAGAATTCCCTGAGCGGCCAATGGACACGACAAGGTTCTTCTTGTTATTCATTAAATAATAGTCGGGTTGGGTAATAAAATCTGTTGTTGGAACAGAAGTAACAGGTCTGTTGAATGCTTTTTGCAGGAAGGGGGCCACCGCATTACCAACAAATTCGGAAGAACCAGCACCTGTCAGATAAATATTCATCTCATTCTCAGAATATACACCACTCTTGCTGAGGAATGCTTTTATCTCCTTTCTATTCTGAATAACAATCTGAGATGTTTTTATCCATATTTCAGGTTGTTGTGCTATTTCATTTGCAGTAAAAATAGTACCCAAGTTTATTTGTTCTTCTTCCGGCAAATTAAGCAACTCTTTAAAACTGTACATTATGACTCTCCAATATATTAATAATATCTGTATATGATGATTTGGCTTCAACACCTCCAGGAAATTGACAACTTCTTGCTGAAGCTGCTGAAGCAAAATGAGCTGATTTAATGAAACTTTTATTTAAGACTTCATGGCTATATATAAATGCTGCAGAGAAAGTATCTCCTGCACCAATAGTATCTATAACTGTCGCCGGATAAATGGGAATAAAATCCTCTCCATTCTCTGTTATTATCAAAGCCCCCTGGGCACCCATTTTAAGAACTGTCATTTTAACCCTGTTTTTGAAAAACAATGTTGCTTCATGAATTGACAGTGAATTAGATATAGAAAGGGCTTCATCTTCATTGATAAACAGGACATCAAGAAGAGGGTAAAGAATCTCCAGATACTCCCACTTCTCTTGAGCATCCCATTGAGTATCCAGTGATATTTTCAAACCCTGTTCCTTCAGGTGCTTGATAACTCTTACAAGATTTGGAAGAAATGAAGTTTGCTGATAAATACCAGTGAAATGGACATGTGAAAATTGACTGTATGAGATACCCAGGTCAGGACCGGTGTATTCTGAGATAGTTCCAGGATAGGTGACCTGAGATCTGCTGCGACCATAATTTAAGTTTACAGTTATTCCAGTTTTCACTGAATCGCTAATTTGGACTAGTCGGGTGTCAATTCCAAATTCTTTCATTTTGGAATCCATAAATAAGCCATTTTCATCATTTCCACGTAAACCTGAGACAACACATTTACCACCTAAAGATGCAAAGGCTGCTGCAGTAATAACTGCAGAGCTACCAACAGTTTTAGAGAATGTCTCAGCTAACACTTCTTTATCATCCTGGACTGGGTGACTGAGATTTCCAAATACAAGGTCAACATTGATGTCACCGCAAAATAAAATGTTATAGTTATTCTTCATAAGCATGTATTATATGATTGAAATCAATATTGGTCAATCATATAATGATTGATATGAGTAAAATATGATTGCCCAAGATAGGGTTTTGTAATTTATATAATAAAAATCTAATTTTCATTTAGTCAAAATCATTTTTAACGCTAAATAAAGTAGATTAGATAATTCAATTGATCAAAATATGCTTGACGTACATATTCACATATTTATATCATAGATGTATAAAACAACACTGAGGTAGATTATGTCCCGAAAAGCATTTATCAGACAGGAAGCTCTTGTTGAATATCTAAATGAACATACAGAACTGAGTGTTGAAGACTTATGTACTTACTTTAAAGTGAGTGAAGCAACAATCAGAAGAGATTTAGCCGAACTTGAAGAGTTGAAAAAAGTTAAACGGATTATCGGTGGAGTACAAGTCTTACCCTCTGCGGCACCCGAACCGCCTATTGAATCAAGAATGGGTGAAGTCTCTTATGAAAAAGAGATCATTGGTGTCGCTGCTGCAAAACTGATACAGGATGGAGATACCGTTTTTATAAGCAGTGGTTCGACGGCCTATCAAACGGCAAGAAATATTACCAAGCATGAACGATTGACTGTTATCACTAATTCTCTTCCTGTAATAGATTTAATAAGCAAATGCCCCAAAATCACTCTGATTGCTTTAGGTGGGATTCTCCGTCAATCAGAGCAGTCCTTTGTCGGCCCCGGAGCAGAACAGGCATTGCAAGGACTACGTGCAGACAAGGCTATATTGGGAGTCCGGGCTATTCATTTAGAACAGGGCCTAACAAATGATGCACTCCCAGAAACGCAGATCGATAGATTGGTTATTAATATTGCCAGTGAAGTAATTGTTGTTTCAGATCATACAAAATTTGATAAGATTGCCCCTCTTTTCCTGGCTCCCTTACAGTCCATTTCTAAAATTGTTACTGATGATATAGAGGACATAAAGGCTCTAGCTTATAAAGAGCAGGGTATCCAGATCATCCGCGCAATATAGTCATTTCATAATTTTATAATTCCTTTCATTTTTCCTGTAGTGTCAATCATTAAATAATCATTAAATGCTTGACAGGTGAGTGATCTGTGATACTATTGATGTATTATTGCAAATATTAGTTGGTCTTTTGACTCTGTTATCTTAATAGGAAATGAAAATGATCGAATTAATCATTTTAAATTCATTTTTTTTGGGTTTTTTGGTTTTTTTGTTCTTGGTCAAATAGAAGCTCTTATTTTTACAATAATTAAGATGGCTGTAAGGGGTCCTATCTCCTTATTCGAGTATTAATAAACGGAGGAATTTATGAAAAAAACTTTTGGGCTTATTGTTCTGTTGTTTACCTTGTTTAGTCTTGTCAGTGCCGGTGCATCAGGAACTCAAGACTCTGCGGATGGTTCTGGTGAGAAGCAGGAAATTAATAATGAGATAACTGTTATATTTCCACAGCATGAAGCTGATAAAATCGGTGCTTATCCTGCATTGGTTAAAGAATTTACAAAAGAAACAGGAATTAAAGTTAACCTGATTCAATTGGGTTGGGATGAGGTCGCTGATAAAGTGCTTCCTGAACTTGCATCTGGTGGTTCTGCTTATGATGTTGTTGAATTTGACAATGGTTGGGTTGCTAAATGGACAAATGCAGGATGGGTTGAGCCTCTTGATAACTATATGCCTGTCGGATATGAAGCTGAAATGATTCCTGGACTTGTTGATCTCTTTAGTGGTAGTGATGATAAATTGTATGGTGTTGTCTGGAATAATGATACAAGATTTTTCTACTATAATAAGTCCATATTAGATGAAGCCGGTATTGCTGCACCTCCCACCACATGGGATGAACTAATTGAACAGAGCAAAATGATGCAGGATAGGGGACTCATAAAATATGGTCTTGCTCCTTTCTGGAAAGCAGAATGGGCTCTTGCTAATGAATTCCATTTCTGGACTTATACTTATGGTGGTCGGATCGTTGATGGGGATGGTAATTTCCTCTGGAATAAAGATTCAAAAACATTGGCCGCAGTTAATGGTATGAAACGATTACTGGATGAAGGTGTTGCAGATCCTGCTTCCTTAACTTATGACCAGGAAACTTCCATGAACCTTTTTCTAAAAGGTGAAACAGCTTTTATGCCTCAGGGACTTTCCGGTTTATTAACATATGCAGATAACCCTGAAATCTCCAGTGTTGTAGGAGAGATCGCTGTTTCTACTGTTCCCGGGGCCTCTGCCGACTTATCCGCTGCATTAACTCTTCCCGAAGCCTATGCCATCCCTAAGGCATCCAAAAATAAAGAGAATGCATGGAAATTTATTGAGTTCATGACCAGCAAGGAATCAAATAAAAAGCTTTCCAATCAGATTGGTACTCTGCCGATCTGGGTAGATGTTTTTTCTGATAGTGATCTACTTGAGAAATATCCACATTGGCTGCAGTTTCAACAGCAGCTTGTTTCTGTTCAGGGATTATCCACCTTAAGTTGGTATGATGATTTTGCAGATAAATGTATTACTGAAATACAAACTTCTCTTTCAGGAAGACAGAGTGCTGAAGAGGCATTGGCCAAGATGGCTGATCTGTTAAAAGAGTTTGACGGCGTTAAATAATCATTAAACAGGTTGTCTTCTGATTAAGACAACCTGTTTTTTCAAAAAGTGGGCTTTATTTCATGAATCAATCTATACAGTATAAATTAGGCAAAGAAGAGAATCTTGGTAAAATCCTGGTTCTGCCATCAATGATCATCGTATTCGGATTTCTTCTATTCCCCTTTCTTTATTCATTTATTCTTAGTTTTTTCTCTAAGGATCTGGCACGACCAGCTACAAATGGTTTTGCCGGGTTATCTAACTATATTAAATTACTTCAAGACCCTTATTTTCTGAATTCTTTGAAAGTAACAGGGATATTTAGTTTTACGTCTGTTTTCTTTGAGCTCCTCATCGGGGTTGCTATTGCTCTTGTTCTCAATATGAAGTTTCGTTTTCGAGGATTTGTGCGAGGGTTGATTATTCTTCCCTGGGCACTGCCCAATATTGTCAATGCATCCATGTGGAGCTGGATATATAATGCCAACTATGGAGTGTTGAATGCTCTCCTTTTAAAATTAGGTTTGATTGAAGAATATCAGGCATGGCTGGGAAATCCAGTAAGCGCTATGATTCTTGTAATCCTTGCTAATGTCTGGAAAGAGACTCCCTTTACAATCATTATGGTTCTGGCTGCTCTTCAAGGTGTTCCAAAAGCGATGTATGAAGCGGCTAAAGTTGATGGAGCAAATGTATTTAAAAGATGGCACTACATTACTCTTCCATTTATTAAAAATATCCTTATGGTCTGTGGTCTGCTGCAATTAATCTGGAGCTTGTTGCACACATTTGAATTGATTTATGTCATCACCAGAGGTGGACCCTTCAATTCGACAGATATACTTCCTCTTAGAATCTACTGGCAGACCTTCAAGTCTCTCAGATTCGGTTATGGGTCAGCTATGTCTTATCTGACGGCTCTTATTATCTTCATACCGACTTTCTTCTATATTAAATCAGCTTATAAAAGCTCTATGGAGTCCTGAAATGAGTGGATTATCAATAACCGAAAAATACCTATTAAAAAAGAGACTTCAGCGATTTGTTTCCAGTTCATTTTTATATATAGCTGTAGCACTGATTGTTTTGTGGGTTCTTGCTCCCTATACCTGGCTTGTTATCTCATCTTTCTCATCTAAAATTGATTTGTTGGAAGTTCCTCTGAAAATTCCTACAAAGTTTACTTTGGATCATTACCACTCTATTTTTTCTGCAGGTACTGCCATTGGAGAGGGGATGTCCTTTTTCACTCAATCTCTTATGAATTCAGTGATCATTACCTTTGGTTCCACCGTTTTATCAATGGTGTTAGGAGTTCTCAGTGCTTATGCTATCAGCAGATTACGGTTTAAGGGACGTAATCAGGCACTATTGATAATGATGATCAGTTATATGCTTCCCCCCATTGCGATTGTTATCCCTGGATATATGATTTTAAAAGCCCTCTCACTATATGACAGCCGTTTTGGACTGATTTTGGTGAACATAAGCTTTATATTGCCTCTGATTGTATGGATCATGAGAGGTTTTTTTATGAGTATCTCCAAAGAGATGGAAGAATCCGCTCGAATAGACGGTTGCTCTTATCTGGGGTCTCTTTTTAGGATCGTGCTTCCCCTTTCTGCTCCAGGAATTGTCAGCGCAGGAATCTTTGCCTTCATAGCGTCCTGGAATGAGTACCTGTATGCCTTTCTCTATACAAGTATGAGAGCTAGAACCCTTCCTGTTCTCCTTGGTGAGTTTACAACTAAAGTTGGAATAGATTATTTAAATATGGCAGCTGCGGGGGTTATAACAAGTCTTCCACCTGTTATCCTGGCACTGGTCTTTCAGAAGTTTTTGATCAGTGGTCTTACCGAAGGTTCGGTGAAGGGGTAAGTACTCTCTACTCAGATCCCAGAGGCTAGAATGAATCGGAAGCAAACCTTGAAGAACCTGGAGGAAGTTCTGATCTGGAAGGATTAATTAAATTTTATTAAATAATTGAATATGGTGAATTATAATGATTTTCTGTATTTCATAAGGAATGCTAACCCCTAGTGCGTAGTAATTGATAGATTATCGATTTAATTGCCCGGGGGTAGTCTTTTATATGTTTTGAGAATTAAATTCAAGAACACAAATTTCTTTAAGGTAGCAGAGAGAGACTTCTTTCCTCGATCTTCTACAACTTGAACTACCTGATAAATAAACCCCTCAAAGCCGTTTACAAATATGAGTCCTTCACTTTTATTAGATTTTTCCTCTAAATGATTCATAAGGGATATTGATTCATTTAATATCTCCTACTGTGAATGTCATTATATTATTCTCATGGAGTGGTATATTTCGATTTATTGCTTATAAATGTTGCCTTATTGTCATTTCGCCTTGATAATTGATGAACTATGGAACATGAGGATAAATACCATCCCTCTGATCAGGTGGTCTTCAGATCATTGCAGGAGGAGGAATATGAACTGACATCGGATCAACTGGTTAATCTCAGGGAGAGGCATTTTCCCAGTGATCATAAGGCTCATCTACACTACCACAATACAATTGAAATCAATGTTAACCGGGGTGTTGAGGGGACGGTCTGGATAGATGGTATTGCCTTCAATCTGAATGACATAGAGGTTCTTGTAGTTCCTCCGGGAGTTATGCATGCCTTTGAATTCAAAGGCGGTTCTGGAAGCTTCGATGTGCTGCATATTTCTTTGACCAGACTCGGGAAGTATTTGAATCTACATAATATTTTCGGAGATGATCTTCAGGGACTGAAAAGTATGTCCTCCATGGATGAGGGCTATAAAAACATCAAATCAATGATCGGCAAGATGAAGGAAGTTGAAGATGAAGATGTATTTACACAGCTTCAGATCATTCTTGAAATCTTTAACAGGATCTTCAAAGAATCGAATCCAATTAGGTCTGAGAGTAAAAATGCATCCCTACTCAAAATGGTTATTGATTATACGGAGACGAACTATAATAAAAAAATAGACCTGAATGAAATTTCATCCTATACCGGTCTTTCCAGATCCTATTTCAGCCGCTTCTTCAAGAAAACAACCGGCACGGGTTACTTTACTTATCTCACTCTGATGCGTCTTGAAAAAGCAAAAGTGAAAATACGTAGGGGTGAATCTGTAACAGAAAGCTGTTATTCCAGCGGTTTTGACAATATCTCATACTTCATTCAGCTATTTAAGAAACATAATAAGGGAATTTCTCCCGGGAAATTCAGGGAGCAATAGATGAAATTAATCACAAGAACAAATCTCTTTTTAGTCTCTCTGGTATTCTTTCAGGCTTTTCTGGCTTACAACTTTCTAACGATTTCTCTGGTCAATTTTTCTCAGAAAGACGGATATAAAACGATTGAAAATGATTTAATAACCATTAGGAATCATTATCGACAGTTTAAAGACCAATTCTGGCGGGATCTCATCCATGTGGACAACAAATGGGCCGAAGGACAAACAAAGATTAATCTGGATAATCCTGATGAAGCTCTGCCCTATCTGATGTCCATGATTCATTCGGATAAATTGGATTACCTGATAATTAAAAATGGTGAAAAGAGAGTCGGAATCAATATCAGGCATCCATTTACAGAGTTTCCCTATGAGGAGATCCCTTTTTTTGAAGCAAAATGGCATCCCACTGTCTTTAATTACAGGAGTGGGCAGTCACTTTTCATGATCGGTACTCTCCAGTTAAGTCCCGGTCTCAGGGTTAATATTATTAAAGAGCTGAATGACCAGTTTTCTAAGGATCTAAGCTATAATATTTCTGCCGGTATAATTCTCTATACAGGAGATTCAGCAATTTCCGGCACTCTTGATCCTGACTATTATTTTGAAAAAATAGTTCAACTGGAATCTCTTACAAAAGCCTCTGTCGTGGATGAACCATTTTATGATATCCCACTCTACGGTAAGAGCTATAATATTTATCTATCCCGCTTTGATACTCTCATTGATAAGGAAACAGAGATAAAACTGGCCCTCTTTTCACCCAATCTTTCAATGAAGCAAAGATTCACATCCATTAAGAATCAATTTCTTCTTATCAGTATCTTCTGTGTTGCCCTGGCAATGTTTATCAGCCTATTCATTTCCAAATCTATTTCAAAGCCGGTTCAGGTATTAGGACAGTCTATGACATCTTTGAAAAATGGATATTTTCCCAAGGTCAAACCGGTCAATAAAGCAACAGAAATCAATATTTTATTTAACGATTTTAACTGTATGGTAGAGAGAATCAAATACAATTCATCCCAACAGATTGCCCTGATACAGGAAATTACTTTTTTGAAAACCTATAATGAACAGATTGTTGAATCTATACAGGAAGGTATTGCCATTGTCGATGCTACAGGACATTTGAACTTAATGAACAGGGCATTTTATGATTTCTGTCCTGCTATCAAAGACATGGAAATCCCTCATGTCAGGGAGATCCCTTTCTGGAATGAGCATCTGGAAGAAAATCTCAATCTCGTAAAAAGAAAAGATATCCAGAACTTTGCCTATATCAGTAGAAATGATGATGGCCAATTAATCGATATCCGTCTGTACCCTTTAAGAAACACCGGGTACGACAGGGCTACTGAAAATTCATGTGTACTGATGTTGGAAGATATTACAGTGAAAGATCAGGTTGAAAGCCAGCTGCTGCAGTTGGAGAAGCTTAATTCTCTTTCCATTCTTACAGCGGGAGTCGCTCATGAAATAAATAATCCCCTGGCCTCTATTATGTCCAATGTGGAGAATCTTCACATTGATGAAAATGATCTGGAAAGTCAAACTTCTGTAACCTGGATAAAAAAAGAGATTCGCCGGATTGCTAATATTATAAAAGGATTATTTGATTTTACAGGATCAAACCAAAAGGGGCAGACTGAGGGACTCCTTACCAGTACATGGCCCTCTAGGGTAAGCCATTACATGAAATATGTTTTAAAAAATAATCCAGATATTCAGTTCAGTATTATTACACCAGAACTTGATACGAATTCTGTCATTCCTGATGATGAAATTCTTCAGATTCTTATAAACATAATAAATAATGCCGTCCAGGCCTTAGAGCATCAGGGTCGAATTGAGCTGATCACAGAAGGACGACAAATTGATGATGAAAGTTTTTTAGTTATCAAAATAGTTGATGACGGACCCGGTATACAGCCGGAAAATATTAAAAGGATATTTGATCCTTTTTTTACGACTAAGCCAGTGGGGAAGGGGACCGGTCTGGGACTCTCAATAGTTTATGGACTTGTAAACAATTATGGCGGTTCAGTCAATGTGGAAAGCTCGCCGGGAAAAGGCTGTACATTTTCTCTGATAATTCCCAGGGAAAGAAGGTGTGAAGGATGAATATTGAAGACAAAATACTTCTTATTGATGATGAAGAGGGTTTACGCTACGGTTTGAAGACTTATCTGAGTAGAAAAGGATTTCAAGTCTTTGATGGAGAAAACAGATCAGATGCGGTAAAGCTGCTCAAAACACATTTATTCAGCATTGCCATTCTGGATATCCGCCTGAAGAACGAAGAAAACGGCCTGGATATAATAGATCTTCTCAGAGATAAAAATCCTGATATCATCATACTGATTGTAACAGGATTTGCTCATCTGGATACAGCAGTAGCCGCTATCAGAAAAGGAGCCAATGACTATCTTGAAAAACCCCTTGAGAATGAAAGAGTATTGGACTCCATCATAAAAAACAGTGAAATTTCTAAACTGAGGAAAGAGAATCATCTATTAAAAAATGAATTGAAAAATACGACTCTGCCGGGAAGGATTATCACAGAAAGTCATAAAATAAAGGAAATCCTCAGAAATGCAGATAAAGTAAAAAACCTTGCACCCAATATCCTTATAACCGGAGAAAGCGGAACGGGTAAGGAGATTCTTGCCAGGTATATCCATTATTCAGGTAATAGAAAAGATAACCTTTTTGTCGGATTAAACAGTGCTGCCTTTTCTGACGGCCTGTTATTGAGTGAATTATTCGGTCATAGGAAAGGGGCTTTCACAGGGGCTATAGATAATAAAACCGGGAAACTGGAGATGGCTCATAAGGGGACGTTTTTTCTGGATGAAGTGGGTGATATGAACCTGGATATTCAGGCTAAATTTCTAAGAGTCCTGGAAGAAAGAACTTTTGAACCTCTCGGTGGGAATAATACAATCAGTGTGGATATTCATATTATCGCTGCAACAAATAAAAATTTGGCGGAAATGATCGCTCAGGGAAAATTCAGAGAAGACTTATTCTATCGACTAAATGTTATCAATTTTCATCTCCCCCCCCTGAGAGAGAGAAAGGAAGATCTCGAGGGACTAAGTTTTAATTTTATTGATTTTTTCAATCGTCAATATCGAAAAAATATTCAACCTCTTTCAGGAAGAGTTCTGCACACACTGAACAGGCATGACTGGCCGGGAAATATCAGGGAGTTGAAGAATGTTATCAATCAGGCCGTCCTGCTCGCGGACAGAGATATTGTTACTGATGAAAGTATCAGGTCTCTTATAGGAAGCAAGGATTTGCCTCTTAATTCAAAATCTTCCGAGGGTGAAGATCTTTTGCCTCAACTCTTAAATGCGGGGACTCTTCAGGAACGACTGGCTCCGCTAACTCAATTCTATGAAAAAAAGCTGCTTCTTGAGTCCATGTCAAAGAATAAAAATAACAAGACAAAAACCGCTGAAGAATTGGGTCTCTCAAGAAAAACAATAGCAAGAAAGCTCCAATACTATGATATCCACTTATAAAATGGAACATTGAGAACCCGTTATTCCGGGACACTGTAGTCCCTATGGGACATCTATGTCCCGGTGAATTCTGTCAAGAAAAATATTAAGTATTTATCAATTAATTATTAAATCATTACAATGGAAAGGAATATTTAATTGATATTCATTTAGCTAGTGTCCTTGGTATGATTCTTGCAATATGAGATATACCTGATTCAGGAAAAAACTAAAGGAGTTTTATTGTGAAAAAACTTATGACGGCTGCATTGGCAGTACTCATCCTCAGTACATCTGTATTTGCTGAGGGACAAAAGGACAAAGGCGAAGACAAGATTGTTATAGCAGGGATTGTATTTCAGGATGATCAGTTTTTCAATGTTATTCAGAAAGGGATGCAGGCGGCTGCAGATGACCTTGGAGTGGAACTGCTTCTAGCCAACAGTAATAATAAGCAGGATAAGGAAATGGAACTGGTCAATACTTATATTGCCAGAGGAGTAGACGCTATTGTTATTTCTCCTTTAAGTGAATCTGCTTCCATTGCACCCTTGAAAAGGGCAGATGACAAGGGGATCAAAGTAATAACTTACAACTCTCCCCTTGGTGCAGATTTCCCCGTTTCCTATGTAAACAGCTCCCAGAGTGAGCTCGGTTCTGGTTCTGGAAAAGTGGCCAGAGGCTATATTGATAGAAATCTTGATGGTGAGATACAGGTGGCAACTCTGGCCTTTAAATCTCTTTTACCCGAAATTTCAGACATGAGGGTGAATGGTTTTCTTAATGAAATCACAGACCTACCCGGTGTTAAAGTTGTATCCCAGCAGGATGCATGGTTGGCTGAGGATGCTCTGGCAAAAGCAGGAGATATACTTACTGCTAACCCTGATCTGGATATCATTTATGCTGCCAATGACGGAGGAACTGTTGGAGCCGTAATGGCTGTCAAGAATGCCGGTAAAGATGTCGTTGTATTTGGAATCGATGCTAGTGAACAGTTGGCAAATTTTCTTAAGGATGAGTCCAATATCCTTCAGGCAACTACTGGTCAGCAGCCTTTTCAGATTGGATACCAGAGTGTTGAGTTTGCAGTGAAGGCCATAAAAGGTGAACCTGTTGAAGAGACTATCATTGTACCTGGTATGGTATTGGATAGAGCAGAACCTGCCGGAATTGAAAAATTTCTTGTAGACCTCAAGGCCATAACAAACTAAAACACAACTGACTGGGGAAGATTTATGGAAAAATTTAAGCTGCAGACAGAATGTCTGCGCAAGGTCTACCCCGGTACGGTTGCGCTGGATGACTTTACCGTCGGATTCGACGGCGGTAAAGTACATGCCATTATTGGAAAAAACGGATCGGGAAAAAGTACTCTGATAAAGATAATTTCAGGTGCAATTAACCCGACCAGCGGAATCCTCCGGGTCGATGGTTTAGAAGTAAAAATGGATACACCACTTGATGCATTTGATAAGGGAATTGCAACCGTATACCAGGAGCTGAGTCTTATCCCGGATTTGACTGTTGCAGAAAATATCCTTCTGGGGAGATTGGTAAAAACAGATGGACTTATTCCCCGTATTGATTGGAAGGCATCATATGCTAAAGCTCAGCGTATTCTGGATGAAATGGAAGTAGATATTTCTGTTGATCAGGCTGTTAAGTATTTAAGTGTCGGGCAGCAGCAGGTAATTGAAATTGCAAAAGCCATGAGTTATAAACCTCTGGTTCTCATGCTGGACGAACCAACTTCTGCTTTGGCTGCTCATGAGGTGAACAGCTTATTTACAGTTATTAGAAAATTAAAAGAGAAGGGAGTAGCTATACTCTATATTTCTCACAGATTACAGGAATTGAATGAAATAGCGGATACAGTGACAGTCATTCGAGATGGTCATTTTATCGGTAAAATAGATATGCAGGATGCCAGTTCCGAACAGATTGTTCATATGATGTTTGGAGATGTTGAACAGAAGCACAGGCCATCGGATCTCAAAATTGAAGATGAAACTGTTCTGGAAGTGAAGGGCCTATCTGATAACAGACATTTTTCTGATATTAGTTTTTCTGTCAAAAAAGGGGAAATCCTTGGAATTGCAGGAATGCTGGGCTCCGGGAGAACAGAGCTGCTCCGTTCCATTTTCGGTGCTGATAAACTTCAGGAAGGTTCCATCATTTTCAATGGAAGAGAAATTACAAATCCTGATCCGGTTCTCATGAAATCTTTGGGTATGGGACTGACTCCGGAAAATCGAAAAGAAGAAGGACTTGTTCAGGTATTAAGTACCAATGAGAATCTCTGTCTTGCCTCTCTGGACAGGATCGGAGGTCGAGGTGGTTACATCAACAGAAAAATGGAGGAGCCTTATATTAAGGGTCCCATTGAAAAACTGCATGCCCTGGTTCCCAGGGCTGATCTTCCTGTTTCCTCCCTGAGTGGTGGGAATCAGCAGAAAATAGTGGTTGGAAACTGGTTGAATACCAATCCCCAACTGATGATCTACGATGAACCCTCCAGAGGGATTGATGTCCAGGCCAAGCAGCAGATTTTTCAGATTATGTGGGATCTGAGTCGGGAGGGAATTTCATCCCTTGTTGTTTCTTCAGAGCTGGAAGAGCTGTTGGAGATCTGCCATAGAATATTAATTATGAGACAGGGACGAATCATCGATCAGGTCAAACCGGAAGATCTTAGAATAGAACAATTGTACGCAATGTGTATGGAGGCATAAAATGCTGGAATGGATATCAAAAAACAACCCCTTTAAGAAACAGATGCTGCTTTCCATATTGGTTATGCTTTGTCTTTTTCTATCTTTTACAGCCCCGGGGTTCTTTACAATCGACAACTTTCTGAATGTACTCAGAAATACTTCAATGCAGGGAATTATCGCTTTTGGTATGACAATGGTTATGATTGCCGGAGAAATTGACCTTAGTGTAGGTTCTACTGTAGCTTTTACCGGTTGCTTAACAGCCTGGATCGTCAAGGCATTATTGGCTTTGGGAGTCGGGGCTCCGCTGGCAGTTTGTTGCGGAATCCTGGGCGCCCTGACTGTGGGCTACCTTTTAGGTGTATTCAGTGCTTCTGTCAGAAATCGCTTTAATGTACCTACATTTATTATCACTCTGGCGTTGATGACAGCCCTGTCAGGATTTGCAAATCTTATTACAGGCGGTTTTCCCATCGTTCCTTTTCCCATGTGGTTTAACTTCATCGGGGGAGGGTATGTTCTTGGAATTCCTGTCCCTGCCATTATGCTGGTAGTTGTTTTCTTTATAGTCAATTTCATTATGACGTCCACAACCTTTGGACGAGCAGTTTATGCAATTGGTGGCAATATGGAAGCGGCCCGCTTGAGTGGAATAAAAGTTGCTAATATCAAAATGGCAGTCATGGGTTTGACTTCAATGTTGATGGCTGTTGCAGGCATCATGGTCTCTTCGCAGATTATGTCAGGTACGGCATCAACGGCCAGAGGGTGGGAGCTTGATGTTATTTCTGCTGTTGTTATTGGTGGAACCAGTATGAACGGAGGAAGCGGTTCGGTTAAAGGAACTTTTATTGGTGTCATTTTCCTCGGTGTTGTCGTTAATGGTATGACTCTGATGAATATTAATGAGTATTGGCAATATGTAGTAAAAGGATTCCTTATATTGGGTGCTGTTCTACTGAATGTGGTTCAGGAGAATAGAAAGCTGAACAGTGTGGCAGATTCCAAAAATGATAATAATATTAAATCAGCTGTCATAGGATAGAACTGGTGTAATAAAATAGGGAAAACCCGGACTGTTCAGACAGTCCGGGTTTTCTGTTTGGGGGACTTGAAGTGGAGTGCAGAATAAAAAATGAAGCGGGAATCAGAGATGCCATTTATATGAGTCATGATAGAAGGTGCATGAAGCTCCATTGTGACTTCTTTAAATTAAAAGAATATGTCTAGGGAACAATTTGAACTGCCCCTGCCTGAAATGCCCAGACTCAGTCATTTTGGATTTTCCGATTCCATGGAGAAATGTAACTTTGGCTCCCATTATCACTTTGGCTATGAATTAATATATGTCAGCAGAGGATCTGCTGATATTGAGTTGTTTAAAGGTAAACCTCCAGTACATCTGGAAGAGGATGATTTATGCATAGTCTCTCCCAGTGCTGTACATGAATTTATTTATGATCATCAAGTTCTATCGTTCTACTGGATGGGATTTCAGACAGGTCTGAAGATTGCTGTTTCTGAGGGGCATATGATCCCGCCATATCAACTCCTGAGAAGAGAAAAAAGTAAGACTGTTCAATTCCAGGAGATATACAACAATGAAATTGATGGTATCGTTGGAGAATTCAATATAGAGGACTTCCATATCTTCAGAAAAGCACCCGGTTTTTTACCACTCTTTGAATCAATTAAGAAAGAGCTGCATTGGATCGACCCCTATTCTTCACAGATCATTTATCAGAAAATCCTTGAGATTTTTATTCGAATTGCCCGATTGCTGCAGTCCGAAGTCAGGTCAGAAAATAAGGGGATTGCTTATGTGCGGAACTACATAGAAGCTCATTGCCGGGAGTCCATTAATTTAGGAGAACTTTCATGTAGAGCCGGATATTCACAGGAGCATTTATCCCGGTATTTCAAGGATACATTTGGAAAAACACCAAAACAATATCATAACGAAAAGCGTTTAAATGCTGCCAGGCAATTTTTGACTGCCAGGGGTTCTGTTCAGGATGCTGCTGTCTATTGCGGTTTCAATTCAAGTTCCTATTTCAGCAGCTGGTTCCGTGGATTAACAGGAACTTCCCCCAAAAATTACTGACAGCCCTTCACTTAGAACTATCTGATTCCGGGTGGCCCTCCTTTTTTCAGAAAAACTACCCTGGAATCATAGATCAGTTGAAGGTTCCGTATTTTTTTGCAGCTTGAACCAGGGCTCTCATATTGGCTTCTGGAGTAAATCGACCCATGGCACAACCGCTTGAAAGAAAAAGATTTCTTCCTCCGGTGGCTTCGATTATTTCCCGAGCTTTTTGATCAACCGATTCAGGGCTGCCATGAACAAGGGGATCACTTGGGTCAATGTTTCCCATGAGTACAGATCTCCCATTCACAATTTCAGAGGCCTTCTTTATATCGACCTGCCAGTCAATTTCCAGTATTCTGGCACCTGTATTGACCATATCCTCAAGAATGTCATTGGTATTCCCGCAAATATGGAGACTCCATGGGATTCCATAGTCTTGAACCTGCTCGCATAATGTCTTTTCATGCTCCCAGGCAAATTGCTTGTACATAGCCGGACTGATGAGATTCGGACCGGCATAGGCATCACCGATGGAAGTCGCATGAGCTCCTGCATCTTTCTGTGCTTTAGAAAAGCGGAAACTGGCTTTTCGACACCAGTCCAGAGCATCCCATATAACCTCGGGATCCTCTGTAATCAATTCCATCATCAGGTTTTCCGTTCCCCTGAGAAGACAGAGAAGATCAAAAGGTCCCTGATCCGATCGTCCCATTACAAACACCCTGTCTCCAATAGCAGTAATGAGTTCATCAGTTGCTTCCAGCCAGGCCGGCAGCCTTCCATCCTTTAAAGGATCAGGAAGTCTCATATCCTTGAACTGCCGGAGATCTGTTACCAGGGGATTGTGCTCATCAATAATAGCCGGCTCATCGGGGTTGTCAAAGATCACCTTTGCTCCGCATGCCTCGGCTAATGAGGCGTCATCCATATCAATAACACAACCGTCATAGCCGTATTTCTCCTGGCTTATTATATGGCTTTCGGCCATCTTTTTTCCGTTATTATTTATATTTCCGATTTTGAATCCGGCTGTTTCTGCAGCAAACATGAATGTTTGCGGAACAACAGGAACTCTATCGGGTATCTGGTGATCCAAAACAGCCCGGCATCTCTCTAAGCTTGTCATTTCTTTCATAATAACCTCCGATTACTCTTTATTTTACATGTGGGAGAACCTTGGGTATATTTACGTTTTTGATATTTCTATATGCATTTTTGATATTTTCAAGGATCTCTATGGCTCATTTGTTACAAACACTTCTTTTTCGGATTGATCCGGTCATACAAAAACAATCAAACAGATGTTTGCTCAACCTTCCTCAGGATATCAAAAAAACATATGAAAATATCAAATAGTATAATTGTTATACTCCTGTACCACTGTAATAATGAATATATATAGGAGCTGTGATATGTCTGATAAGCAAAAAATTGACTGGTATAAAACACCCGTTGAGAAAAAAGTCTTTAAGAACTTAACCAGGAGAAGCAATTTAAGGGGGCTTATTCATACTCTTGGATTTCTCTTTTTTCTCTGTGTTTCAGGTTTCTCCGCTTTCTGGAGTATTCAGAATTTATCGTTGATTCTTATATGTATTGTTTTTATGGTTCACGGTGTTCTTTTTTCATTCATCCTTAACGGATTTCATGAGCTGAGTCATAATACAGTGTTCAAATCAAAGAAGTTGAACAGTTTTTTTTATAGACTGTTTAGTTTTCTCAGTTGGAACAATCATGTCTTTTTCAGCGAAAGCCATAGGAAACATCATTTCTATACTCTCCATAAAGATATTGACCAGGAAGTCTCATTGCCTATTGAATTGTCTGCCAGGGAGTTTATTCTCAGAGGGTTTGTTAATCCTCAGGGGTTTCTCGAAACATTATTCGGAACTCTAATACTTTCATTGGGAATTGTTAAAGGAAAAATGTATACCGGATTGGGATCATTTAGTGCTGAGTGGAAGGAGTCTCTTTTTCCGGGTGACGGTTTTAAGGGGCGTCAGCAATTAATCAACTGGGCGAGGATTACTCTTCTCGGTCATTTGCTTATTCTTGGGGCAAGTTTGTACTTTGGCTATTGGACAATACCTCTCATCGTGTCTCTGGCACCATTCTATGGTTCTGGATTTTTATATCTTCTAAACCCGACTCAGCACAAAGGGATGAAAGGGGATGTCTCTGACTACCGTTTAAACTCCCGGACAATACTATTAAATCCTTTTTTGAGGTTTCTCTATTGGAATATGAATTACCATATTGAGCATCATATGTATGCAGCTGTTCCATTCTATAATCTGGGTAAACTGCACACTCTTATAGAACACGACTTGCCCGAGGCTCCTGAAGGAGTGATTAAAACATGGATACAGATAAAAAAAATCGAAAAGAAATAAGCTGAGGACAAAATGAACAAAATGACAGGTCTTGAGAGATGTCAGGCTGTATTGAACTTTGAAACACCTGATAGAGTTCCCGTGGTTCCACAAACATTTATGTTTGCAGCGGAAACAGCGGGATATAAAATTGGTGACATTAATAACAATGGGAAAAAAATGGCAGAAAGCCATATTGTCAGTCAGAATAAATATGGATATGACGGTTGCGTTATCGATATAGATGATGCTTCTCTGGCTGAAGCCTGCGGGGCCAGAGTTATTTTTGACAATCCTGATGAACCGGCAATTGTTGATGAGCATAATCCACTTGTAAGTGATTTAAGACAGGTTAAAGATCTCAAGCTTCCTAACCCTCTAAAAGATGGACGTCTCCCGGCGTGGTTGGAAGCCACAGAAAGGCTGGTTGATTCAATTGGCGATCATGTCTTTGTTATGGGACGATCTGATCCCGGGCCATTTTCACTGCTCTGTTTTTTAAGGGGAACCCAGAATCTAATGATGGACCTTATGACTGAAGATCCGGAGATTCTCTGGGAAGCAATGGACTGGTGTCGAAAAGCCAGTTTAAGCTTTTCCAAGGCCCAGAAAGATGCAGGAGCTCATGCTACTTCCATCGGTGATGCTTATGCCGGTCCGAATCTCATTAGTCCTGCTATGTATAAGCAATTTGCCTGGGAGCATGAAAAGACATTATGCAGGCAGGTTCAGGACTATGGAATTCCATGGAGTCTTCATATTTGCGGGAATACAAATGGAATACTGGAAGATATGGTGAATACGGGTGCAAAAATCCTAGAACTGGACTGGCAGGTGGATATGAAAGAAGCAAGCAAAATTGCTGCCGGGAAAGCGGTTCTAATGGGAAATCTCGACCCCAGCGAACCCCTTGTACTTGGAACCCCCAATGATGTTGACCTGAAGGTCAAAGAGCTTATTGATGCAACAGGAGGAAAAAATCTCTTCCTTTCCAGCGGTTGTGCCATGGGTCGATTTACTCCGGAAGCCAATATGAGAGCCCTGGTTCATGCGGCAGAGAAATACGGGACATTTGATATTTAAATGAGTATTCCTATTTCAGGGAGAGGACTCTTAACTTATTGTTTGTGAATATTCCGTCTACTCCCAATTCTTCCATTAAAGCCAGTTCTTCGGGCTCATTGATGGTGAATACCAGAACTTTCAGTCCCTTTGAATGGGCATCATCCACAATTTCTTTATTGATAGTCTCTTTATTCAGATTGAGAGACCAGGCACCGATATTCTCTGCAAGAGAAGCAAGGCCCAGGGGCAGACAGCTGATAATGGGTGATATACGTACCTCTGTTCTTAGTTTCTTAAATTCTGCCAGTTCGAAATGATCGAATGAGGATATGAGAAAATCATCCCAGCGGCGGCCTTTTTTTAAAATTTCTATTTCCAGTATCCTGGAGACTTCCTCAGCCGATCCTCTCCCTTTAATCTCAATATTAAGAGGACAGCGGCTGTCAATCAGATCTATCACTTCCTGCAGAGTGGGTACCTCTTCGCCCTTTCCGGCATCAAGAGTTTTGATTTCCCTGAGAGTCTTATCTCTGATAAATCCCTTACCGTCTGTTGTCGCATCGATTCTGTCATCGTGCATGACAATTGCTTCTCCGCTTTTACAGATTGAAACATCAATTTCAATCATATCAACTTCTGATTCCAAAGCCATTCTGATTGACTTCAGTGTATTTTCCGGAGCAATTTCAGAAGCTCCTCTGTGTCCGATTATTAGCATCCTAGTCTCCTGAAAGTGGTACTCATGTAGTTTCTCTGATTACTAAATCTACAGGCATCTTCATCTCTACGGCCGGAGAATCAGGATCGGCCAGTAACTGCAGAATCCGCAGGGCGGCTAATTCTCCCATCTTTTCAATATGAATATGTGTGGTTGTCAGAGGAGGGTAGGTCATAGAGGCCCATGGGATATCATCAAAACCGGCAATTGCCATCATTGAAGGGATTTCAATTCTTTCCTGTCTTGCTCGATTGAGCAGGCCGATGGCCATTGCATCATTAACAGCAAACACAGCAGTTCTCTCTTTGAGCAGATCTATTATGTCATCAAATACTTTTTCTCCGGTTTGTATGGTTGTATCATTTCTTTGCAGAATAATTGTGTCCAACCCGGCTTTGTTCATTGCTTCCGTATACCCTGCTATTCTCTGCTTGTTGTTATACCAGCGTTCAGGGCCTGTTATATGAATGATATTTTTATATTCTCTGTTTATTAAATGTTCGGTTAAGGTGAAAGCTCCTTCCCTGTCATCACAGACTACACAATT
Organism: Oceanispirochaeta sp. M1; assembly: GCF_003346715.1. Lineage (NCBI taxonomy): Bacteria > Pseudomonadati > Spirochaetota > Spirochaetia > Spirochaetales > Spirochaetaceae > Oceanispirochaeta > Oceanispirochaeta sp. M1. The sequence goes on along the minus strand of NZ_QQPQ01000002.1, from coordinate 205,431 downwards.
CATCCGGTTCTCTGTCAGGTTATTTTCGAGAAGAACAATTGGTTTGCCCAGTGACTGTATCTCCATTATGAACCTGGGGCTGAGGCTCTGACCTCTTAAAATGTAACCATCACAGCTATCCGACTGAAGAGCTCTTAATCCTGAAGGATTCTCCATATCCTCTTCTGAAACAGGAATAACAAGGCTCTGATAACCTTGTTTATGAAGTGTCTCATCAAAGGCAAGAGTAGAATGATGAAAGTAAACAGAATCCAGCTGTCCGACTCTTTGTCTTCCTATTATTCCAATGAACCTGCCATTTGACGGCATTGTTGACTTAATAATAGGTGTAAAATCATCTTTATGCTGTTTCAATTCATTCATAACGAGATCTCTAGTTTTCTGACTGATCCCCGGTTTGTCGTTGAGAACCCTGGATACTGTTGATAATGAGATTCCCAGTTTGTCCGCAATATTTTTAAGTCTAATTGGCTTGTCCATTTTTATACCTTGACATTTCCCAGATGTATTGTAAAGTAATCATATACCTAATGCAAAGGTAATGCAATAAGTTTCTAAAGAGTTGCAAAAAAAGGAGGCTTTTATGAAAAAAGCAATAGTGGTTCTATTATTAGTGCTCATGTCTCTACCGCTTATGGCGACTGGATCTCAGGAGGTAAAGGACGGACCTGAAACAGTAACACTTGCTGTCTGGACAAGAGAAGGCGGAATAAATCATTGGAGAGCAGATCTTGCTGTAGAGGCAGTTGAGGAGTTAAATGCTCAGCTCAAGGCGGAAGGCAGCGATATTACAGTTGAAGTTGAAGCCTATCTGGATGAAGGTGATTGGGGTAATTATAAGAAAAAATATTCTCTGGCCGCCGATGCGGGCGAAGCTCCTGCAATTGTATGTTCCGGTCATGAAGATATTCCTGTCTGGAGCCGTGCCGGTTATATCGTTCCTGTCAGTGATTCAGTACAGGGTGTAAAAGCTCTGGCACCCCAGTTTGATGATATTTTCGACAGTCTCTGGCAGTCCTCGTATTGGCAGAATGAAGTATGGGGTATTCCACAGGATACTGAGGCTCGTCCCATGTACTTCAGTACTACAAAACTGAAGATGCTGGGATGGGATGATGCACGAATTGCTGCTCTTCCCTCAGATATGGCAGAAGGTCGTTTTACTCTTGATGATCTGCTTGTAACTGCAAAAGAAGCAGTGGATAAAGGAATTGTTGAACCTGGTTACGGATACTGGCACAGACCTCGAAAGGGTGGCGACTTTGTCCAGTTCTACAAAGCTTATGGCGGAGAATTTTATGATGCAGATCAGGATAAACTGATCATCGATCGTGATGCTCTTGTAAATTTCTATGATTTTCAGAGAAAAACAGTCACAACAGGTGTAACCCCTGGAAAGTACATAGGTACAGAGTGGAAAATCTGGCATGATGTTGTCGCAAATAACAAGGCTCTGTTCTGGAACGGTGGAACCTGGATGTGGGCGGACTGGGCAAAAAACTATGCAGTCGGCGGAGAAGATACCCTTTGGTCAAACGTTGGCTTTGGTTATGAACCTTCCGGAATCAGAGGTGAAAAAGGGGTAACTCTCTCACATCCTCTGGTCTATCTTGTATCCAGTGAAGATGCTTCTGGAAATAAGCATCAGGATCTGGCAATACGTCTTATTGCTCTGATGTCAACGACCGAAAGGAATACCCGTCATGCCGTAGAAAGCGGTCATCTGGGAATCCTTAAATCTCAGAGTGATTTTGCACCCTACAAAGAGAGCAAATTTCTTGCGGATGTGACATATCTTCTGGATAATAACTTCTATCAGCCCAATCATGTTATGTACGGACTCTGGTTCGATGCATTCTGGGAAGGTATGGTTTCTGCAGAACAGGGAGATAAAACACCCGAGCAGGCAGCAGATGATGCAATTAAGGTAATGAAAATTGAGATTGAAGATCAGCTGATTGTTCGCTGATTAATGTAAAGTTTTGAAATCCCTCCTGTTTCCATTCAACTGGGAATCGGAGGGATTTTTCTTATTATTGATTTTACTCCCCCGGAGTATGAATATTGAAGTAAAGGAGGTCAAAATTGGAAAAAGAAAAACGGAATCTGATAGGCCTGTGGTTTATGATGCCGGCCATCGTACTGGTTATCACTTTTTTCTTTATCCCTGTTATTATGACGATCGGTATTTCTACAACTGATATGAGTTCAGTAACAGGTTTTTCCGCATGGAAGTGGGTGGGCTTTAAAAATTATATTAAAATAGCCCAGCATCCCGATTCAATCACTAATTTCATTGCAACTTTGAAGTATGTCTCAATCACATTGATTTTTTTCAATGTAGGACTGGGGCTTTTAATAGCCATTATTACAAATCATCTGAAAAAAAGTATCGGTGGTTTTTTCAGGGCTGCCTGGCTCTTGCCCCGAATCACACCGCCGGTTGTTTACGTGCTGATGTGGTCCATGCTGGCTGCAGATGCACCATATGGTGTAATCAATCAGCTCTTTAGAATACCCTTCGGTTTGTCCACTTCAAACTGGGTTCCCGAATATGCATTTTTGTTTATCATTCTGATAAACGGCTATATCGGCGCTTCCTTCGGTATGATAATTTTTTCCTCTGCGATTGAAGCAATCCCTCAGGATATTATGGTCTCTTCACTGGTAGACGGGGCATCTTATGTACAGAGGATCAGACATATTATTATTCCTCAGCTTCGTTGGCCTCTGCTCTTTGTTGTCACTTATCAGACTCTGTCTCTGCTGACTTCTTTTGAGTACATCATGATACTGACAGATGGGAATTTCAATACAGAAGTCTGGTCTCTATGGTCCTATCACAAGGCTCTGAATAACTATTGGGGTAATTTCCAATATGGTTTCGGTGCAGCTCTGGCTGCCGTATTGGTTCTGGTCGGTACCCTCTTAGGTGTCGTATACATGAAATACTTTAAATTTGACGCTCTGGTGCAAGAGCCAAAAATTGACGAGCTCTAGGGGAATCTGATGAAATTAAAAAAAGATAATTTTACCTGGCTCTCGGTGCTTACTCTGATAATTTTTACAGCTCCGATCATACTTGGGTATCTGTGGCTCTTCATTTCTACTTTTTCTGAACGTACTTATGGTTTGAAACCGGTAGATATAAATGGCAATTTTGGTGGTTTGACACTGAAAAACTGGGCCTTTTTAGGCGAGCCGGATATCTGGCTTATTACAGCGAATACATTTCTGATGGCCACTTTTCTGACGATGGGAGTATTACTTATCTCATCTCTGGCAGGATATGCTCTCTCCAGGGTTAATTTCAAAGGAAGAAAAACATTTCTTTCCATGACCCTTATATTGCATGCTTTTCCAAGTGTAACCCTTCTGATTGCCATCTATTTTGTTCTCCGATTTATCTCGGGAATACCCTTTCTGGGAATGCTCTTTGGATACAATACGATAGGGGGTGTCGTTTTAGTCAGTATTGCTCTGCAGCTCCCCCTGGGAATATGGCTGATGAAAGGTTTTTTTGATGGTGTCTCCTGGGATCTGGAACGTGCTGCTCTGATAGACGGCTGTTCTCGATGGAGATGCTGGTGGCAGATAATGATACCGCAGATTAAACCGGGACTGGCCGCTCTTTCGATCTTCTCGTTTATGACAGGATGGAGTTCATTTCTGATCCCCTATACTTTTCTGACGAAAGGTAATAAGGCCGTCCTTTCAACCTATCTGAACGCAATGATGAGCAGTGATACTGTTTCGATTCAATATGGCGTATTGGCAGCAATAGGATTGTTTCAGCTGATACCTATTCTGCTTTTTTACTCATTTACACAAAAATATCTTATGAAAATCTTCAGTGGCGGCAGCCATGGCGGCGTTTAAGGAGCAACACTAATGGACGTAACACTTCAGAATCTTACAAAAAAATTCGGCACAGAAACTGCCGTTGATAAAATGAATCTAGATATAAAGGACGGTGAGTTTGTGGCATTTCTGGGGCCATCGGGCTGTGGAAAGACAACAACATTGCTCATGACCGCAGGAATCTATAAGCCCGACGGCGGAGAGATCCTGTTCGGAGACCGCCTGGTTAATAAACTGCAGCCTAAAGATCGTAATATCGGGATGGTATTTCAAAGCTATGCTCTTTATCCCCACATGTCAGTTTTTGAGAATATTGCATTCTCAATGAAACTGCAAAAAAAACCGAAAAAAGAGATGATTCGCGAGGTCGACCGAGTGGCCGGTTTGCTCGGTATAGGTCACTTGCTGAAAAGAAAGCCCGGCCAGCTCTCGGGAGGGCAGCAGCAGAGAGTCGCTCTGGGAAGGGCTTTGATTAAGAAACCGGAGCTTCTTTTGTTTGATGAGCCCCTTTCAAACCTGGATGCCCGGTTGAGGATTACCATGCGCAGCGAAATCAAAAGACTGCAGAGAGACCTGGGTATTACAAGTATCTATGTCACCCATGATCAGGTTGAAGCCATGACAATGGCTGATCGTGTCGCAGTGATGAAAGATGGTAAACTGCAGGCTTTTATGCCTCCCCTTGAGCTGCATGAAAAACCACGTACCAGATTTATTGCCCAGTTTGTGGGCAATCCGCCAATGAATCTATTCAATATGGAACTGCGCTCAGAAGGAGACAGCAGATACGCATTGAATGACCAATTTTCTCTGAATCTGGACTCTTCAAGAACTCCGGGTAAGGGGGGGAAGAATATTGTGCTCGGAATCCGCCCGGAGGATATCAGCTTCAATTCTCAATCGGAAATAAAAGCCGAGATTCTATTAGTAGAGCCAATGGGACGAGATGATCTTTTACAATGCAGAATAGGGGATACGGATATCTCAATACTTGCGGATCCGAAAGAAAATCATCGCAGCGGCAATATTATCGGGATTGATTTCAATAACAAGGCTTTTCAGTTCTTTGATCCGGATACGGATAAGTCTCTTCTCTGGTTTGATTGACAGGATTCCCTCCGGAACTGCTTCGGCTTCGGAGGGAATCTATTGAAGAGGGAGAGTCTTTACTCTCCCTCTGATAATTGTAATAAATCAGCTTTGGGATCGAAAATAACTACTTTGTTTTTTTCTTAAAACAATCCACGTAAACAGCAATCAAAATAACAACACCCTTCACAATGTACTGCCAGAAAGAGTTTATCCCCATCAGATTCAGACCATTGCTGAGCACACCGATAACCAGGGCACCAATGACGGTACCGCCGATTTTTCCGGCTCCTCCACTCATGCTTGTTCCGCCTAATACAACAGCTGCTATTGCATCCATTTCCGCACCCTGTCCAGCTGTCGGCTGCCCGGAAAACATGCGGGATGCCAGAACTATTCCGGCAATGGCGGCCATCAAGCCTGAAAAAGTGTAGGCAAAGAATGTGACTCGTTTTGTTTTTATTCCTGAAAACAGTGCGGCCTGATGGTTTCCACCCACTGCATATATATGACGTCCCAGTTTGGATTTACTCATTATAAAAACTGAAAGAAGCACAATCGCCACCAGGTAAATAATCGGCATGGGGATTTCTCCAAGATAACCGGCACCAATAAAATTGAAGCTATCCGACATAACACGAATAGGCTGACCGCCTGTATAGACATAGGCAGCTCCCCGGGCAATATTCATGGTAGCAAGTGTTACAATAAAGGGAGGAATGGTTGTGGTAGATATAACATAGCCGTTAAACCCTCCCACAAGCAGACCGACAGCCAGACCACATATTACAGCAAAAACCAGAGAGGCTCCGTCAAAGGCCATCATCCCTCCGGTGACTACTCCCGATAAAGCTATTATCGAACCGACAGACAGATCGATGCCGCCTAATATAATGATCATTGTCATAGCACAGGCTATATAAAGGTTTGTTGCAACCTGTCTTAACACATTCAATACGTTATTTTTTGAGAGGAATACAGGCGACTGAAACGCCAGTATCACACATAGCAGGGTCAACCCAATCAGTATCCCCATATTTTCTCGGATAAACTGAACGATACCGCTTCTGGAAATACTGTATTTATTCTGTTTTAAGCTAATGGTTTTAGCATAGCTATTACTCATGGATCTCCTCCTTGTTACTTTTATCTGCCTCATGCAACGTAGCCATATACATTATTTTTTCCTGATCCATTTCATCATGTGTCAGGCTTCCGGTAATTGTTCCGTTGCACATGACAATAACCCGGTCACTCATATTAATAACTTCTGGAAGTTCTGAGGAAATCATGATAATTGCCATACCCTGAAGGGCTAGTTCATTCATAATTCTGTAGATTTCTGCTTTAGCCCCCACATCAACACCTCTGGTAGGTTCATCCAGGATGAGAATCCGGGGATTTGTTGCCAGCCAACGGGCTATAACTACTTTCTGCTGATTGCCTCCGGAGAGGTTCTCAATTATCTGTCGGGAAGAAGGGGTCTTTATAGACATTTTTTGAATATAGGTCTCAGCTATCTCCTCTTCCTTGCTTTCATTTACAAAAATTCCCTTAATAAAATCCTTTAGAACTTTAATGGATGTATTGAATTTGACACTTTGTGCCATAAACAATGCTTCTTCTTTCCGGCTCTCCGGAACCAGAGCAAATCCGTAATTCATAGCGTCTCCGGGATTACGAATCTGGATTGTATTACCATCCAGGAGAATTTCACCCTCCGTAAATGTATCCAGTCCAAAAAGGCACTTCATCACTTCGCTTCTACCCGCACCGACTAATCCTGCAAACCCGAGAATTTCACCTTTATGAAGATCAAAACTGATATCTTTCAGCAGGGTCCCGGCACTCAAATTTCGAACTTCCAGGATTTTTTCTTTTTCTTCCATAAAAGTTCTTGTGTAATAATTTGTTAATTGACGACCCACCATCATGGATATGAGTGCATCATTATTAGTTTCTTTTGTAACAACTGTGCCGATATACTCTCCATCCCGCATGACAGTTACTCTGTCGCTGATTTCCTTGAGCTCAGACATTCGGTGGGAGATATAAATGATCCCTACGCCCTGTTTCTTCAATTTCCGGATAGTTTCAAAAAGAAAAGAAACTTCTTTATCCGAAAGGGATGATGTGGGCTCATCCATTACGAGTATCTGAGAATTAAAGGAGAGGGCTTTCGTAATCTCCACCATCTGCTGCTGGGCAATTGTCAGTTCTTCTATCAGGGAATCCGGAGAGATCTCCAGATCAAAATCCTGCAGTAATTCTGCTGTGTGACTATTCATTTTCTGTTTATGAACAACACCGTTTTTCATCGGTTCCCGTCCAAGGAAAATGTTTTCTGCCACAGTCATTTGGGGAACCAGAACCAGTTCCTGATGGATAACACTGACACCGCAGGTCTGGGAGTCATGAACATTTGCAATATGGGCTTTTTTGCCCTGAATAAGAATTTCTCCCTCTTCGGGGATATAAATTCCCCCTAGTACTTTTATAAGAGTAGATTTTCCGGCCCCGTTTTCACCCAATAGAGCATGGACTTCCCCGGACCGGACATCAAGACATACGTCATTGAGAGCCAGCACTCCGGGAAACTGTTTCCGAATATTTTTCATTTCGAGTAGTGTTTGCGTGCTCAAACTTCCTGCCTCTTTTCATTTATGAATTAATAAAGAACCCTGCCCGTCGGGGCAGGATTAAAACAATTACGATTTTATCAGGACTGAGCTTACTGCCAGCCGTCAGTTCCGTACTCGCCAACATTCTCTTCATTGATCAGGAATGTTTTAACAGGAACACGAGTTTCATATGACTCACCTTTAAGGATCTGGTAAGACAGTTTTACAGATTCCAAACCGATGGAAATAGGAGATTGAGCTCCGGAACCTACAAACTGACTGCCCGAAGCAATTTCAGATTTGGCTTCGGGTGAACCATCAACTCCATATATAAGTATGTCAGTTCTATTGGCAGACTTACAGGCAGCCAGAGCACCCAGTGCGGTAGGATCATTTCCTCCCATGATGGCAATGATGTCGCTGTGAGCCTGGAGAATATCATCCATGATTTCCATAGATGTGGGGAGATCTCCCTTACCATCCTGCTGTGCAACGATATTAAATCCTTTTCCATCAATGGCGTTCATAAATCCGGAAATACGGTCATTGATAGAGTTCATTGTAGGAGAATCGAGAACGACGATATTACCACCGTCGGGGAATCTTGCAACAAGATCCTGTCCACAGACAAATCCGGCATTATTATTGTCAGATCCTGCATAGGAGGTAACATATTTTATGTCTTTCACTTCTGCATCAAAGTTAATAATAGGAATCCCTGCTTTTTCCAGGGCAACCAGAGCTGGTCTTACACCTTCCCAGTCAACGGGATTCAGGTAGATAGCATCAATTCCCTGTACAATCAGGTCATCAATCTGGTTAATCTGTTTTGCAACATCCATGGCAGGATCCATTGTAATCAGACGGTCTCCGTTAGCTTCAACGGTTTCTCGGATTGACCCTTCAAGAGCAATAAAAAATGGATTGTTCATCGTCATACAGGTATAACCGAATGTGTATCCAGATTTTTCTTCTGTCTGTCCGTTTGCCATAACAGCAGAGACAGCAATAATTAAAATAAGACAAGATGCCAGTAATTTTTTCATTCTTTTTCCTTTTCCAGTTGAAAGTAATAGTGCATTGAGTTCGAGTGGTACCAATCTCTAAACTCTTAGTCAGGATAAGAGGCTTTTAATAAACGAGCAATGAATAATATGTCATAAAATAAGTGACAAATGTCATTTTTGAGATGACATAAATCCAATCGTTTCTATTATTAAAAATTATTAGAATCAGGCTATAATACAGTCGAAATGAAAAATCAGGTTAAGAAAATATATATAGCCTTATATGGGCTTAATTTTATCATCATTACTTTTATATCTCTTACTATCTGTATGACTATCTATAAAATTTGTAATGACTACCAGGCCAGGGACTTTTTGGAAATGGCCCGTTACCTACCTCATATAGCCTGGAAAGTCCCCACAATCAGTATTGTCCTTTGTATATTATTGGGGTTTTCAAATTTTTTAAAAAGCACTGTATTCAGTCAGCAGCAGTCAAAGATAGTTCTTTTATACATACTGGATCTCCTGATATTCAGTCTTATCACTTATACTCTTAATTTCAGCTATAAGGGTTATTTCCTTTATATCTGTGCAGGTTTATTCCTTCAAATACAGGGTCTGTCGATCCGGCTGATCATGCTTGTCATAACTCTGGGTTGCTTCACCTTTTTTGATTATGATTTATTGACCGTTCAGGTGAATATGCTCCCTTTTCAGGAATACATTAACTACTACAATCTAACGAATCAGTTTTATCTCTATGGGATAAAGAGTCTTTTAGAATCGGCAAATCTAATTTTGGTTATGATCTTTTTTTATATGCTGATTAACAGTAAAATCCGTGAGAATAAAGAGTTTATTCAGTTAAATAACAAATTGAAAGTGAATATAAAAGAGCTGAATATTGCCAATGAAAAGCTTGAAGAAGCAGGACGGATGAAGGAACGAAACAGACTGGCTCATGAAATCCATGACATTCTTGGTCACTCATTAACCTGTATCTCTACCGGATTGGAAGCCTGTATGGAAGTCGCAGGCAAGAGCAATCCCGGATTAACAAAGCACATCTACAAAATAAAGAAAGTTTCGGATAAGGGACTGCTGGATATAAGACGCTCTGTGAGAGAGCTTAAATCCGATGTGATTGATGAAGCCTCTCTAATTAAATCCGTGAAGGAATTGATAGAAGGAATCAATTCCCTGGGCAAACAGATTGCCACCCTTAATATTGAGGGTGAGATCATAACTATGCAGCATGACGAAGAACTGACTGTGTACCGTCTGGTTCAGGAGAGCACAACAAATTCGATTCGCCATGGTAAAGCTTCAAGGATTCATATAGATATGACTTTTGAGAAAATGAATCTTATGATCCGGATTACTGACGATGGAAAAGGTTGTTCCTTTATTGTTAAAAATTTTGGGATTTCACATATGGAGGAACAAGTCAGTATGCTCGGAGGTTCCATCCGCTTTATTTCTGATCAGGGTTCCGGTTTTATAACCATAGCCCATCTACCTTTAAGGAGTGAAACTTTAAAATGATAAGAGTATTAATTGCCGATGACCAGGAGATCATGCGTGATAGCCTGGAGCTGCTTATTAACTCGGATGATCGATTTGAGGTGGTAGGGCTGGCAGAAAACGGTAGAGTGACAGTTCATAAAGCACTTGAATTAAAGCCTGACATCATTCTTATGGATATACGAATGCCAGAACTTAACGGTATTGAATGTGTGAATATTATAAAAGAGAAAAATGATTTTATCAAAATCATTATGCTTACAACATTTGATAGTGAAGAGTACATCTACAACTCCCTGAAAAGCGGTGCGGACGGCTTTCTACTGAAAGGGATTTCCAAAGTCGATTTAATAAACAGTATTGAAACAGTCTACAAAGGCGGAGCCTCGATTGAACCGGAAACAGCTCAAAAGGTCTTCAGTATTTTCGGGGAAATGGCAAAGTCTTTCTTTGTTGATGATAAGCAGGATGAAATTGATAATCTGACGGAGACAGAGTTAAGAATAATTCAGTTGATCGGGAGAGGATACTCCAATAAGGAGATCGTAAATGAGATCCATTTTTCTGAGGGAACAATTCGAAATAATATCAGTATCATATTAAAAAAGTTGAATTTGCGTGATCGTACCCAAATCGCAATTTTCGCCATCCAATCCGGTATCATGCTGAAGAGTTTTCATGGGAAAAAATAGACTCCGGATTATTAAAACCGCGGCAGCCATACTGATTCTGTCCATCTTTATACTGATCTACCAATACATTGCGGGCCCGGTTGTAATTGAAATGGCCATCTACTCCGGGAACAGTTGGGGAATCCCCCAGAATTTTGCTTATGCGATCTATGATAAGGCTGCAGAAATGTATTTGGCAGATCCAGCTCATAAAAATATCCGTATCAAATATAAAACAGGAACAATGTACAATCATTACTCGGAGTGGCTGGCACAACTGGTCCTCAAAGGAAAAGAACCTGATGTTTTTCTTCTAGTTGAAGAAGACTTCAATACTTATGCATCTATCGATCTGCTGCAGAATCTGAATCACTATATTGAGAAAGATCCGGATTTTAATGAAGAGGCTTACTACCCGCGGGCTCTGGAAGCGGGGGTTTTTAACGGAAATCAATACTCTCTCCCCATCTCTCTAGTACCCTCCTTTATGATCGTGAATAAGACTCTCCTATCCCGTAATAACATTGAAATAGACCGGGAACACTGGAATTGGGATCAGTTCTATGAAATATGCCGCCTCCTTACAAAAGATACGGACAATGACAGCATCCCCGATACTTTCGGAATTTATGGATATGACTGGCATCATGCCTTTTATACCAATGACCGTTACCTCTTTTATCCTGATGCTCCCAGAATCGGATTTGATAATGACAGGATGTCAGAGACTCTGAATTTCCTGAAAAAGATGAATAAGCTGAATCAGGGGCGAATTATCAGTGATAACGATTTTGAAGATGGGAATGCAGGCTTTAAAATTTTCAATTTCTCAGAATATAAAGTTTATGGTACCTATCCTTACAGAATACTGAAATATGAGAACTTCACCTGGGAAGCCATTCCACTTCCTGAAGGTCCTCACGGTAGGAATTCATCTAAACTCTATACCCTGCAGGTAGGAATGAGTTCCCGCACCCGGCATAAAGATGAAGCCTTCGAGTTCATTAAATTCCTTACAAATAATGAACTCTTCCAGAAAGAAGTATGGAACGGGACCAATACCCTGCCGGCTAACAGGCATGTAGTGAATGATATATACAGTCAGAATCAAGCGGAACTGGAAGAGATGAAAATCCTCAGTTATCCGCTCCTGAATTCAATTATACAGAGCAGCTATGTTGATCCCGATTTCAAGTGGTATGCATCGATGGATAAGTTTATCGGTCAGAGGATGTTCCAGATTATTGTTCAGGAATTGAATACCAAGCAGGGAGTGAAAGAGCTGAGAAAAGATATTGAGAAGAATCTGAAGGAATACAGGGAACTCTAATAGTGTTTTCTTCAGATGATTCCGGGATCTCATCCCTCCTTTCGTCGGGGAAAGGATAGCTCTACTTCGGTGCCGCCACCGGGATGGTGTTTTAGCGAAAGTCCATAATCCGAGCCGAATACCAGCTTGATCCGCTGATTGACGTTTTTCAATCCGATATGCTGATCATTAAGATCCAGGTCCTCGGATATTATCCGGTTCAATCGTTCAAGTTCTTCAGGGATCAGTCCCTGCCCGTTATCTTCCACTGTAATTAAAACTCGTTCCTTCAGTAGACGGCCCTTTATGGTTATTCGACCAGGGCGACGGGTTGGTTTGATTCCATGGATCCAGGCATTTTCAATTATAGGCTGGAGGGACAGCTTCAGTACAAGGTAACAGTTCAGTTCCGGATCGATATCCCAGATGATTTCAAATTTGTCTGGATAACGGTGATTTAACAGGCGGAGAAACAGCGCCGCATGTTCCGCCTCGTCACGGAAAGCCACCGTATTACCGCTGGTTTCCAGGCTAAGACGGAATAGCCTGGCCAGGGCAGCCAGCATCCGTCCCACTTCATTTTCCCCTCCTGTCAGTTCCATGGCTTCCCAGCGAATGGTGTCCAGAGTATTGTAAAGAAAGTGAGGATTTATCTGGGCCTGCAGGGCGGATATTCTTGTCTTCTCCACCAGAGAAAGCTGCTCCATCAACTCTTCCTTAAGGTTCTCATTCAGATGAACTGTAGTCAGGATGCTGGCAGCAATCTCCTTGATCTCCTCTGATTTAAATAGGGTTTCCCCCGCTTTCTGCGGGTTATCCACAAACTCCAGTAATCGGTCAATAGGTCTGTAATTGTTCAGAGCCAGAATCAGAGAGGCTGTGAGGGATATGAGAAATGAGACTAGGAGCAGAATAAAAAACATAACCCATGCGTCATGGAATTTCGCTTCGTAATGTTCCAGCGGAATCTTCATCATATATGTCATTTCCCCCATTGAGGAGGGGGTGGTTACCAAAAGCAATCCCCCCTTCTTGAGGTAGCGGACTGTCTCCCCGGCGGCAAGCATCTGGGAGAATCCACTTTCCTGAGACAAAGACTCCAGAGGGTATCCAATCTGACTGAAATTTTCACTGAAAAGTATCCTATTGTTATTATCAAGAATAGACAGCTCTTCATTTCTTCCATCAGAAACAATGGTTCCTGTCAGGTTGTCCAGGGATAGGTTGATGATCACAGCTCCCTGGAGTTCTCCTCCAGGTTGGTTTCTTATCGGCTTGATAACGGAGATGACCGGAAGGTAGTCATCAAAGAGAACTCGGTTCATCCGGTAGGGGAGGGTATCATGACTGTTTCGGTAGGATTCCATCCAGTTGTTATCTCTGAAGTCATCCAGTATGAAAACACCACTCAAGGTTATGATTCGGTTTTGCTTCTCCGAGAAGATGTAGATAGAATCGATATGGGGATCAGCCAGAACAAAGGGTTTCAGATTGTCCAGTACCTCCTGGGCGACAAGTCGGTTATTCTCAGAATCTTCCGAGGGGTTCGTAAAAAGAAATACTTCTGACATCAGGGCAAAGGTAGCACTGACATAATCGGCCTTCTTTAAGAGGGCGTCGAAGAGATCACGGTTTCTGATTAAAGTGTTGCGGCTCAATTCACTGATTTCATTTTTAACGATACGTGTGCTGTTCCAGTGAAGAATCCCGGAGATGAGAATAAGAGGAACGGCGATGAATGCTATATTGGTGATGATGTTGCGGACGAAAATACTTTTGAATTTATATCTGGATATATTCCCCCAAACCCGTCTCTGTCTTGCTGCTCTAATCATCCAGAAGCTCTCGGTGGATGTAGTCTGAAGGGGTCACGCCGCAGTGCTTCTTGAAAACTCTTGTGAAGTACTTGGTATTATTATAACCAACCAGCTGTCCGACTTCCCCTATTTTGTACTGATTTGTAACAAGCAGTTCCTTGGCCTTTTCCATACGATGATTTGTCAGGTAGGTAAGAAAATTCAAACCCGTCAATTCTTTGAAGAGGCGGCAGAAGTAGACGGGACTCAGAAAGACAGTTTCTGCAATTTCCGAGAGGGTTAGATCCCGCTGGTAATTTTCTTCAACGTAGCGCTGCACTCTATGAATTATGGAATATGTGTACTTTGTTTTCTCTTTTTCCCCCCCCGCCAGGAAAGCTGTTTCTTCCGCTGTTAATCTACTGTTCTGGGGAAGTTCCTGAAGGGCTGAATCAATACCAGAGTCGTTGTCTCGGAGTCTTTTTCGGAAAAGGGTTTCGATATCGGGAATCAGGCCTTTCAAGTGTCGCATCTCCTGCTGTTCTTGTATCCGTTTTCCCAACTTTTCAAATGTCTCAGCCAGTTGGGTGATCTCGATAGGTTTAAGAAGATAGTCAAAGGCCTCATACCGGAGAGCCTGTTGTGCATAGTCAAAATCCCTGTATCCGCTCATGATTACCAGATGGGTCTCGGGGTAATGGGCTGCAATCTGCTCCGCCAGTTCCAGACCTGACACTTCAGACATCCGTGAGGACTGCATCGACTTTTTCTCTTTCAAGATGTTCCAGGGCTTCTTTCCCATCCTCATATACTGCCGCAATCTTGAATCCTAAGGCTTCCCAGTTTCCGAAGCGGGAAAGACCATTGCGAATCTTTTCCTCATCATCCACGATAATAAGGCTGTAGTATTTCTCTTCGTCCCCCATGTAGGGGACAATAGCATGGATTGGTTCTGGAGTCTATTTATTATTTTCTCCCCCTTCAGCGGGGGGGGCGAAAAGATAATAATGAGCTCCCAAAGTAAATAAAGTACCCCTCAGACAGTTATATCAGTTAAGAACTGTGTCCTTATCCTAATTATTTCCTGTTTCGTCAGAGTACTGTCAGGGGGTATAGTTTTAACAATTAATTACAAATAATCACAATTGAATACAAGGAATCGAAATGACCGAACAATTACCAGTCCGGAGGCCTGCGACCTTCAGGAGGGATTTGAACAAGCGGAACTGGGGGCTTTTATGGCTCTGTATGCCTGCCCTTCTCATTATTTTTATTTTTAACTATCTGCCTATGGGCGGTTTGATACTGGCCTTTAAGAATTACAAACCTATGATGGGTTTTATCGGAAGTCCCTGGTCCGGGCTTGATAATTTTGAATTCTTTGTCCGTTCCCCTCTGATCTGGAAGGTTACAAGAAACACACTTCTTTATAATGGCGCATTTATTTTCCTGACACCGGTGATAGCAGTAACTCTGGCCATCATTCTAAACGAGATCGGAAAGCGGTTTTTTATAAAATTTTATCAGACTGTTTTCTTTCTTCCTTATTTCCTCTCCTGGGTTGTAGTCTCTATTATGCTCTACACCTTCTTGAACTCCGAGAATGGACTGATGAATCAGCTCCTGGTAAAAGTCATGGGGAAAGAGGCTGTCTCCTGGTATACCAGTCCCGAGTATTGGCCCTTCATACTTGTATTTATGGGACTCTGGAAGCAGGTGGGATATAACACTGTCATCTACTATGCCGGGTTGATGGGTATTGATGGGGCGATGTACGAAGCAGCATCCATCGACGGTGCAGGACGGATTCAACAGGTTTTCAGGATAACCATACCTATGCTTGCGCCCATCATTGTGGTGATGATGATTCTGGGATTGGGACGCATCTTTTTTGCCGATTTCGGGCTTCATTTTCAGCTTCCCCTTCAGAGCGGCCCTCTACTCCCTACAACAGATGTGATCAATTATTTCACATACCGGGCACTGATAGAGGTTCGAGACATAGGTATGGGTACCGCCATCGGACTGTATCAGTCGGTGATGGGCCTGTTTCTGGTTCTGGGATCTAACTGGGCAGCCAGGCGGATCGGCGACGGCGAGAACAGCCTGTTTTAATAATACTAAGGAGAACGTTTTGAGTAGATATCAATCCAGCGGACTACGCTGGAAAATTATACACCATTTAATTCTGGGGACTGTGGCCCTTCTATGTCTGATTCCCATGATTGTAACACTTTCTGTCTCCTTCTCTGATGAGATGGATCTTGTCCGTAATGGATACAGTGTCATTCCCCGCATATTCAGCACCGCTGCCTATGATTTCATTTTCAAGGCACCAAAGGCTATTCTCTCTGCCTACTGGGTAACAATTCAGATTACTGCCATTGGAACCTTCATGGGTACCATGGTCATGGCAATGGTTGCCTATCCTCTCTCCCGGCCAGATTTTAAATGGAGGAGGATCATTACCTTCTATATTTTCTTTACCATGCTTTTTAACGGGGGGCTTGTACCAACATATATTCTAATAAGCCGGTATCTCCATCTGAGGAACACCCTTTTTGCGATGATACTGCCTGTGATTATCACAGCCTGGAATATTTTCCTGCTTATGACCTTTATGAAGAGTATTCCCCTCTCTCTCGTGGAGTCTGCAAAGATTGACGGTGCTTCGGAATTCCTTATCTTCAGCCGTATCATCGTTCCTCTGTCAAAACCAGCCCTGGCAACCATCGCCCTCCTGCTTGCCCTGCGGCTGTGGAATGAATGGTTCACCGCCATGCTCTATATCACTGACCAGCAGCTTGTACCTCTTCAGTTCTGGATGCAGCGTGTGATGCGGAATATGCAGTTCCTCCTGTCCAATCAGGATATGGTCGGGGGTGGAGTCAGTATGGCAGATCTGCCTACCGAATCGGTGAGGATGGCTATGGCAGTTCTGGCAGCCGGTCCCATGGTGCTGGTTTTCCCATTTTTTCAAAAGTATTTTGCAAAAGGGTTGAAGGTCGGGGCCGTAAAAGGGTGATCAGTATTGAATATCACAGTTTGTATTCTTGAAATCAAGTGAGTTGTAAGAAACAGGTTTACCTGTTCTATATATGAAAAAGGAGTTACGAAATGAAAAGAATGGCTAGTGCATTGATTTGTCTTATCTTTCTAGTTGCAGCCTTGCCTGTAATGGCGGGAGGACAGGGAGAGGATGGAGCTGCTGCTGAAGCGGTGGAGCTCGTCTGGTATGTTCCCGGTGGTTCCGGATTTCCCTACGGACCGGATGATGAGAAGGAAGTCTATGCTCAACTCAACAATATGATTCAGAGAGACCTTGGATTCAGTGTAGATATCCGTGCAACCGGTGGTTTCGGAGAGTACCGGGAAACCATGCCATTAGCAATGGCAGCGGGTGAGGACTTTGATCTTGTATGGACTTCCAGCTGGTGTAATAATTTTATGGATGCCGCCAGTGATGGTTACTATGCCGGACTTGATGAGCTGCTTCCGGAATATGCTCCTACTATCTGGAAGGATACAAGGGATGCCCTGGAGTCCACCAGAATGAACGGTGAGATTCGTGGTGTCTGGAGCCAGCAGATTGCTGCTAAGACCTCCAACGTTTTCCTCCGAGAGAGCATGATTGAGAAATATGGCTGGGACCTGGATTCCATCAAGGAAGTAGAAGATCTGGAACCCCTTCTGACTCAGATCAAGAGAGAAGACCCGGACCTGATTCCCCTTTCTATGAGAAAACCCCTTCCTGAATGGATGATCTATGATCTTGGATATGGAGACCTGGGTGTATTAGTTGACTTGTTGGCTATCCGTCTGGATGACAAAAGCTGTCAGGTATTCTCATTAATTGAAGATCCCGGATACAAGAATAAGATTGAACTAGCCCGGGACTGGTATGCCAAAGGTTTTATACCTAAAGATGGTCTGACTTACAACATGGACCAGTGGAACCAGATGGTCAACGCCGGCAAGGTGGGTATGAAACTGCATAACACATGGATTCCCGGAAAGGATAGGGTAACCACTGCTTTTGATGATACCTGGGTTCAGATTCCTTTTGATGGTCCCAGCGTAATGCAGGGTGGAAATATTGTTTCGACCCTTAATGCCGTAAGTGCCAGATCTGAGCATCAGGTTGAGGCTGTTCGTCTTCTGGAGTACCTCTGGACCAATGAGGAAGCTTTCAATCTGCTGGCCTGGGGAATTGAAGGAACCCATTATAACCTTAAGGGCGACTTTATTGAGCCTCTACAGGATGGTGGTTACTACGCTAATATCCCCTGGGTATTCGGGAACACTTTTATCTCCTACCTGCGTGAGGGTGAGAATCCCGAAGCTAACGAAATGATTTATAAGCTGAATCAGGATGCAGTAAAATCCCCCCTCATGGGCTTCTCCCTGGATATGGATTCAATAAAGACCCTGGTGGCTACTGTCAGTTCTGTTCATGAACAGTATTACAAGGCAGTATGCGGCGGATATGTTGGCGATGATGTGTACGAGGAGTATGTTGCTGCTCTGAAGCAAGCCGGTATTGATGAACTGATTGAAGGCATTCAGGATCAGATTGATTCCTGGACTGCCTCAAAGTAGATAATTTGTAAGAAACTTACCAAAGCAATTCTAGTGACGAGATTCCGGGCCAGGTGAGAAGAATGCTTCCCCTGGCCCAATTTATGTTCTTTTATTGAAGAGAACTTTTTCTAAAGGATGATAGATGAGTAACAAGAAAAATGATCAATTTGCCGATATTGCCCTGACCGTATCTCCCCTGTCCAATCCGGAGCTTGAGGTCCCTTCTCCACCCGATCTTGTGGAGACCATCCTTCCCCTGGAGGATTCAGCCCGGGCTGAATTTACTCCCTTGAAGAAAATCTCAACACCCGATGAACTTCGGGGAGAGCTGGATCGGTGGAAAGCCCGGTATTCCCCTTTTTTAATGGATCTGGCTCCACAACCCGAATCCACAAGACACTTCCAGGATCTCTCTGGATTCGACTGGCGGATTGAAGATGAGGAGGACCGCAGCGATTTCAACCGTGTATTATCCGGTGGAGGAGCCTGGGAGAAGGTCGTTCTACCTCATTACGGCGCACCTCTGGGAAAGGCTGTAACCTATTATCGAAGCTCTTTCATCCTGGATGATGATCCCCGGGAAGGGGAGTCCTGCTATATCTGCTTCAAAGGAGCCGATTACCGGGCCCATATATTCATAAATGGAGCCTATGTGGGCTCCCATGAGGGTTTTTTCGCCCCTTTCGAGTTTGATGTAAGCCCACAGGTTCATCAGGGTGAGAATGTTCTGACTGTTAAGCTGGAGAATGACTATATCTTCGGGGGAAATGTCAATGCCGGAAGTCATGGAGAACGGTATGAGGGAGATAAAATTTATGCAGCAACAGGACCCGGATACGATGATCCTGAGATGGGGTGGCATCACTGTCCCCCCGGGATGGGCCTCTATCAGGAAGTCTTTCTGGAGCTTCGTCGATCGGTTCATGTTCACGATCTTTTTATACGCCCCCTTCCTGATGAACAGATGGCAGAAGCCTGGGTGGAGGTTACCAATACCGCTGTGGAGCCTCGTGAAGTAAAACTTCTCCTCTCTCTTTATGGACAGAATTTTGAGGAAGTCCTTTATCAAGACAGGGAGTACATCCCCAGCACAGGCCGGGAAGTAGGCCTGGGAGATAGTTTTACTGAACAGAAACTGCGGGCAGAAGGTCTTTTGGATAAGCCCATAAAGTTGATGATGGAGAAGGGTGTTAATCTGGTGAAGATCCCCCTGTCCATCAAGAATCCCCGGATTTGGGAACCCGAATCTCCTTGGCTCTATCAGTTTCAGGTTAAGCTTCTTGATGTTGATATTGATACTGATGAAAATCTGTTGGATACAAGAACACAGCAGTTCGGGATGCGTTCCTTTTCTCTGGATGTGGAGAGCTCTCCCAAAGGGATGTTCATGCTCAACGGTAAACCGATTCGATTGAGGGGAGCCAACACCATGGGACACGAACAGCAGTGTGTCATGAAGAAGGATTGGAATCAGCTTGTTGAGGATCTGCTGCTGGCCCGAATCTGTAATATGAACTTCCTCCGTCTGACACAGCGACCAGTTCAGTCCGAGGTTTATGATTTCTGTGATCGACTGGGGCTGATGACTCAGACCGACCTGCCCCTTTTTGGAGTGTTGAAACGAGATCGATTCTGTGAAGTGCTCAGACAGACAGAGGAGATGGAACGGCTGGTTCGCTCTCATCCCTGTAATATCGTTAACAGCTATATCAACGAGCCCTTTCCCAATGCGGGCAATAAGCCTCACCGTCACCTGACGAGGATGGAGTTGGAACAATTTTTTAAATGTGCTGATTCGGTGGTTCATCTGAATAATCCAGATCGGGTTATCAAACATGTGGATGGTGACTATGATCCTCCTTCTGAAACCCTTCCGGATAACCACTGTTATACTCACTGGTACAACGGACATGGTCTGGACGCCGGGGCACTCCATCGCGGAAGCTGGATGCCTGTGCGCCGGGGCTGGAACTATGGATGCGGTGAATTCGGTGTTGAGGGGCTGGAATCCCTTGAACTTATGAAACGCCGCTATCCATCCAAATGGCTTCCTGCGAGGGGTGATGATGAATCACTATGGTCGCCGGGTCAGATCATAGGAGCTCAGACAGGCAACTTCCACTACCTTTTTTTCCCTACTCCCAGGACTCTTGAACAATGGGTCGCCCGCAGCCAACGCTGGCAGGCACAGGGGGTTACCATGATGACCGAAGCTTTTCGGAGAGATAACAGAATGGTAACCTTTGCGATTCATCTCTTTATAGATGCTTTTCCCGCCGGATGGATGAAGACCATCATGGACTGTGAACGAAACCCGAAGCCTGCCTATTTTGCTTATAGGGAGGCACTGACCCCCCTGATGGTAAACCTCCGCACAGATCGGTTTCGCTGTTATGGCGGAGAGTCCGCCGGTATGGAGCTGTGGGTGTGCAATGATACGGGTGATATTCCTGAGGACGCCCAGCTGGTATATATGGTGAAGCAGTCGGATCGTGTCCTGGCTTCAGGTGAGGTTAAGGCAAGTGTCGAGTGTTGTGCCAGTACATTTCAAGGCTTTATACGTCAGGATCTCCCTGAGGTTGAAAAAGTGGAAAAGGTTCTTTTTTCAGCGGCTCTGATTGACTCCACCGGAAAGGTTCTGCATGACAGGTCTGCGGAAATGAAGATTTTCCCCAGGCCAAATAAAAACATCACCCTGAGGACCTGGAGTGATGGATCTCCTGGAGCCAGGGAGCTGACAGACGCTCTGAATCTGGAGTGCTCTGAAATTTGTGCAGGGTCGGAGCTGATTATCCTGGGAGCTTGGGAGGACCAGTCACGGGAGTGCAGTGAGTATCTTACCCTTGTTGAGAAGGGTGCAACCCTATTACTGCTCAACCTGCCCGAAGGTTCCTATTCTATTGGAGGAGAACTGGTTGAAGTTAAACAATGCGGTATGATGCCCATTCACTTTGCCGCAGTTGCTGAGGATTATATTCTACCCGAAGGGGTTGATGATGAGGATTTCAGGTTCTGGTATAACAGCTCTCTGGATCGGATTGCCCCGATTTCTGAAACAACTTTTATGGCTCCAGGATTCCACCCGATTCTACTCAGCGGGAATACCAATACTGAGGGAGAGTGGGGGACTGCTCTGGTAGCAGGGGAACTGAATTATGGAAAGGGGCATATTGCCCTGTCTCAGGTTCTACCGGGACATCTTCTGGAAGATAATCCCCCGGCCCGACTCCTTATAGACCGTTTTCTGTCATCTGGCAGACAGGATGATTATTAGTCAGAACTCTGACAGCATATTTAATTTTCGAAGGGATTTCACTGTTTAAGAGATGATCCCTTCGATCATATGGAGGCTGATCATTCTGATGACGATTTACTGTCTTATTCCTGGAGGGGTTATTATTTTGAAACAGAAGGAAACATGCTATTTCAATGGGCTTCACTTTCTGCACTGGGTTTCCCGGGATAATTATATCCACAGAGGTGACCGCTCATACATGGACTACTATACTCTCCAGTATCTGAAGGCAGGGCGTATTTGGTTACAGATCGATGACCATCCCCGGGAAGTTCTTACTGCCCCGGCGGCCTGGATGACTTTCCCCGGGCCGCGTTTCCGTTATGGAAATCTCCCGGATACTGTCTGGTCTCATTCATATGTAGCATTTGCGGGGCCTAGAGCAGAGAAATTTGTAGATAGTGGTCTTTTTCCATCGATTCATGCTCTTCCTGTTATACCCTTAAGTGATGATACGGAATATTGCCATCTCTTTGAGTCTCTCCTCATAGCTTTGAATCAGGAGCAATGGAAGAGGGGGACTCATCTGCTGGAGGGGCTTTTGTTGGAAATGCAGGAACCTTCAGTGGCGGAGGAACCGGAGAATTCTCTGGATAGAAAGATTCTGGTTAAAGCCCATGAGATTACCAGGAAACCGGAAGCCGAATATGATTTTCACAGGATCAGTGCCGCCTGGGGGATCTCTTATGACTATTTCCGTCACCGGTTTAAACTTGTGTGTCATAAAGCCCCGGGTGATTTTTTATTGGGGGAGCGCTTGAAAAAGGGGAGTTCTCTACTACGCACCACAGGATTACCAGTTAAAATGGTGGCGGCCCAATCGGGTATTGATGACATCTACTATTTTACTAAACTCTTCAAGCGCTGTTATCAGCTTCCTCCAGGGCGTTACAGAAAAGAGTTCCGGGAGGAATAATGGTAGTTTTCTGTATTGATGATAAGCCATATAATAATATACTACTTTTTATTTTATGCTCTTTCATAATACTACAATAATTTTATTTGTGAAGCTGTATGATTATTAATATTAAACATAATGGTTTTACTCTGAAACCCACAGCTAAAGTAGTCTTTGATCCCGACTCTTAATTGACCAGAACTGTAAAAAGACTGATACTGTAATTGATGTTTAAACGCAAAAAAAGCGACAAGCTGAGTGACAAGGAAATTCAGGACGCTCTTGTCAGAATTCGAAAAACCTATGATGACTACATTATAAGTTATATGACCCCCATTGATGAAAAAACCGGATTTGAGGACAGGTATATAACTGCTCTTCATGCCCGGGTTAATCTTACCCGTTTTATTAAAGATGAAATCGAACATCTGCAGGCTCTTATCAAAGGCAGAAAAGATGAAGCAAGCCGTAAGAAAGTCAGTGCCGCTAAACCGGCTTCAACCAATAAAAAAGGCTTTGCCGATCAGATAATGGAAGAACTTGAAAGGAAGATAGAGTCCTATCCTGAGATTGAAATAAATGATGATGCTTCGGTGGAAGTAAAGAAACTTTACGGAGCTCTTAATGAGCTGGATAAGAATCACTGGAGAACCCTTTCCAAGTTTATCCGAAAGGTACATTCCTCAACTGTCAGCTATAATCTTGAAAATCGGCTTCTGCGAATGACCACAGTGGGTGGGGATCATGTACCTCCGGAGCTGGATCGTTATCTCTTTCTGTTACAGCAGAAGGGTAAGTATTCGTCAGAACTCTTCCGTGAGGCTCAGGAATGCATCAAAAGAGCCTCTTTTTTCCTTCATGAACTCAGACATATACTACTTGAGTGCCAGGATCGCGGATTAATGGACGAAAGTGTTGAAATTGCGTTCAATTATGTTGAAAATATAATAAGTGATTTCAGACTGAAAGACTTGAAGAGATTCTGAGTAAAATCAAAATACGAATCAAAGTCTCAGATACAATATTATGGAATCATAACTATTTAAAAATACTTCGAGCTGAAAAGGCCAGGTATTAAGGAGATAATTATATGTCAGAAGTAATCCTTACGGATGAAACATTTGAGCAGGAAGTATTGAAGTCTGATGTTCCCGTCCTGATCGACTTTTGGGCCGAGTGGTGTGTACCTTGTAAAATGCTAGGTCCCCTAATCGCCGAAGTTGCTGAAGAATATGCCGGTAAAATCAAGGTGTGCAAAGCAAATGTAGATGATGCCCCTGAATCGTCCGGTAGATATAATATTCAGAGTATTCCCACTCTTATGGTTTTTAATAAGGGTGAAGTTGTAAAACAGAATGTCGGTGTAATCCCCCGGGATGCCATCGAAGAGATGTTCAAGGATCTGGTCTGATTCAAATTCTCGTCCTGTTCTCAGGGCGGGATTACATATATCTCATCTGAGTTGGCTGATCCGAAGCTCTTCCCGCCCGTAGGGACTGTATGCCAGTCTTCCTTCCTGTCAGAATCTACAGAATTACTACTCCTGCATAATGATCTTGTTCCCGTTGTATAGTGAGAGGCTATGGCTTCTTCGGGAGGAATCAGTTCAGAACTGAATATCCAGAACCCCCCTTCATAAAGATCAGCCGCAGCATCAAATGTCCTGCTGGTCCACCCAAGAGTATCATCTTCAAGATCCGAGCTTCTCTCAGAATAGATAACTCCGTCCTGTAGTATCCCCTCGGGAGCATTATAGATGCTGATAATCCCGTTGGCCCCTGAGAGTCCCGAGTCTTCGGGAAGCCAGATATCCCATGCCTCATCTGAACTAAGTTTTCCTGTGGACAGAGTCTTGTCATCTTTTTCAGAGATTTCATCGGCAGTGTACTCCCGGCGGCAGTGGATGATGAGATATTCACCGGTCTCCAGCTTGAGGGAAGGAAGGATATAGCGGTACTCATAATGTTGTTTTGTTCCGTAGTATAAACACATACCGGCGGTGTCTCCGGATTTGGTTGTATAAAGTTCAATACAGTCAGGATTGTTCCCTGAACCCTCAGGATTAAATTCATTTATCAACAGATCCGGGATATTCGGATTCCATCCCCAGAAGGGAAGAACAAAACGGCAGCTGTTTCCGCTGCTGTCTTCCACCGTCAGTGCCGCCCTGTACTGCTTTCCCGGAATTAGAGCCTTTTCCGGAAGAAGTACAATTGTATTTTCTTCAACTGTGCTGAGACCGGCCATGTCTCCTGTATCAAGGGTTATATTTTCATTTTCCGGATAAACAGCCTCATCAAATAGAATCCTGATTTCCGGACTTTCTGTGGGGCTGATTTCCAGAAGTCTCGGAGGAGAAAGGTCGGGTTCAGTCAGAATATCATCACTGTATTGAAGAGAGCAGCCTGCGAGAGAAATACAGATCAGAGGCACAGTGAGTTTCAGAACTTTTTTATATGGAATATTGAGCATATGGGGAGCCTCCTGCTGTCAATACTCTGAAAATTGAACTCCTGCTTCAAAATCTATAAAAACTCCTGAGAAAATCTCATCATGAAGGGCGAAAAAGGGCCGATAAATATAACATGAGAAAAGGTATAGCCATTTTTTTATTTATTACAACATGCATCCTCGTTCCGCTGAGTTCTCAGGAACTTTTAATTGAACCGGGAGATGTATATCTCGATATGGTGGAAGATGAGGGGTTTCATCTCTGGATAAAGCAGCGGGAGGGGATGAACTCTGTTCTTGTTACTGAATCCACTGCCGACCCTGAAAAGCAGAGAGACTCTTTTGCTCTGCGGCCTTATGAGTATAACGAGATTAACGGAGATGAACCCCGCATGCTTAACGGTGAGATTCTCCCCAATGACAGCGGTTATTACTACCTTATAGATTCTTCTCCCGTATATAACGAGATTCTGGGAGCCATGGCTTTTCAGATTTTTGTTCCTCTTCATCTCACATATGGTTATTCATGGAGCAGGGAAGGGCAGTTTGAACTGCGTCAGGGAACATGGCTGAATATAAGATCCTTCGAGATGCCCTATGCTGACTATTCTGGAGCCTATCAGGATAATCCCTTTGTTCTGTCCTCAAAGATAAAAGAGCTGCCTCCTCCTGTTATTGTGGCGGAAGTGGAAAAGGAACTTGAAGATATTATGGAAGAAGCTGCCATCATGACTGGCGGTGAATTTATCCGTGCTGAAGACGGTGATGAGGCTGTAGATAAAATCGGCAGGATAATCACCTCTGTAGAGGGCGGAACTATTAATGTGGTACTGGTTGTGGATACTACAGTCAGTATGAAAAACGATATCAACTTCATTCAGAAGAAGCTTGTTCCTCTGGTAAAAAGTCATATAGAAGGATTTGATTCCTTCAGAATCGGTATTGTTATGTACAGGGATTATAAAGAAGCATATCTGACTAAGGAGATACCTTTCCTTGAAGATCTTGATCAGGTGCAGTGGCAGCTTAACCGTATTACGGTTTCAGGGGGGCGAGATATCCCCGAAGCTGTCTATGAAGGTATATTCAGTGGGATTTCCAACTATGAATGGACTGGAGATCACCGGATTATTATCCAGATCGGAGACGCTCCTCCCCATGAGATTCCCATGGGAAGCATCACCAAGGAGATGGTATACTCTGCGGCAGCAGATCTTGGAATTTCAATTTATCCAATACTGCTCCCGTCAGAATACTGACTGAAGTACTTATCTGGAGCCTGGTCCGCTGCCCTGATCGGCGCTCGGTTTGCGGGCCGGGTATTTTTCCGGATCAATAGCCTCTTCAGGACGTCCTTCCAGACCTGCCAGAACCTTCTCTGCCAGCACTTTATAGCGGGGCGGGTAGAGAATTACGTAACTGCTGGTTTCATAACTGTCCAGAACCTTCCTCAGTCCCTGAATAGCCAGATCTTCGGCACCCAGCTTCTTATGAAGAATAGCTCTCTCATATTCAGCAGCAATCACTTTGGCATGGTTTTCCGGAAAACGGATTAGAAATACTTCGTAATAAAACAGGGCAGTACTGAGCTGCCCATCATCGATGGACTGCTGTGCCTGTTTGAAGAACATCTCTTCTGACCAGCCCTGGTTAACAGCTCTAGGTACGGACTGACAGGAAAGAGATAAGACCGTCATAATAAGAATAATTGTATAGATGGTATATTTTCGCATTAGATCCCTCATCAAAATATGGGGATCATAATACTCTACAGGAAGTGCATTTTCAAGTTCACAGCCATTTTCAGAGAAAGGTTTCTCGGAATCAGGCCTGTGATATCATGAATGGATATAAATTTCGTCTTTAATCGGCAGGGTTTTCTTGAGTTCTTTCAGAAAGGCTTTAGTATCTCCCATGGGTTCATAGAGGTCACAATCTTCAGTACTTCTGCGGGCTACGGTAAAGTATTTATAGAATTTTTCTTCCCCCAGCTTTTTTCTCCATTTCCCTGCATCGCAGCGTACACGCAATTGGTACTGATCGTTGTTTCCTGTACTGGATCTAATCAGTTTACAGTGCTTGCAGTTGGCGCAATAGATCTTATCTGCAGTATTTTCTCCTGCATGTTCGCTTACCGGTATTTCCGGATTGCTATGAGTTGGGCTGATGCTAGTATCTTTGTACATGAGATGTACACCTCCTGTTGTGCGCTGGTAATCGTTTATGCTGTTCTCTTTGATTGTCGGCTCAATTGGCCTTAAGTTTAAGAAAGAACTCATATTAGCTTTTCATTCTTTATTTGACGGGGTAGAATCACTCCATGATTGCAGCAGTAGTTAACGCCCTAGCCATATTAATCGGTGCTCTTATAGGCCTCCTTCTAAAAGGCAAAATCCATGATAAATATGAAAATGTTGTCTTTACAGCCCTGGGAGTTTTTACACTCCTTCTGGGTTTCACTATGGCACAGGAAAACTGTAATGCACTCTATATGGTTTTCTCCCTCGTTGTCGGCGGGCTTCTGGGAACCTGGATGGGGCTTGAAGATCTTGTTCTGAAGATGGGAGAGTGGCTTAAGAATAGACTCCCGGGAAAGATGGGGGAGGGGCAGTTTGCACTTGGCTTTCTGGATGCCACGGTTCTTTTCTGTGTAGGTGCCATGACAATTGTCGGTTCTTTCAAGGCCGGTATTGAAAAGGACTATTCTCTTATATTTCTTAAATCTGTCATGGACGGCTCTGTATCTGTTCTTCTGGCTGCTGTTATGGGATGGGGTGTGGCCTTCTCGGCTGTTTCTGTCCTGATTGTTCAGGGAGCTTTGACTATTCTTTCAACATGGGTGGCTCCTTATGTTGATGAATCCATGATTCATGCGGTTTCCGCCGTGGGTGGTTGTCTGATAATGATGATCGGAATCAACCTGCTCAAATTGAAAAAAATAAAGACGGCAAACTTTATACCTGCCATAGTGCTGATTATTCTGTTTCAGCTTGCAGATCCCTATATCGCCCAGTTCACTTCTTAAGAGAGCAGATCTTCAGGAATAATAGTTTTTTAGCGTGGTGTGAGCCGCCAGATCTCAGCAGCATATTCAGCGATGGTTCTATCGGATGAAAAAATTCCCGAAGCGGCTATATTCTGAAGACTCTTTCTATTCCATATCTTTTTATCGTCATACTGAAGTTCCGCATTACGGACAGCCCGGCTGTGCGATTCAATTTCGGGCAGTACCAAATAGGGGTCATGATTAAGCAGATTATCCAGAATAATTCTGAATGCTGAAGGGTCTCCCAGGATACCCTGATTCAGGGCATTTATGATTCTCTGTACAAATTCATTCCTTTCAAGGTAACTGCCGGGGTTGTATGTTTCTCTGCAGCTGACGGCTTCTTCAGTTTTCATGCCGAAGGGGAAGTTGTTCTCCTCTCCTGCCGCCCGAAATATCTCAATATTGGCACCGTCATGGGTTCCCAGGGTGAGAGCCCCATTCATCATGAATTTCATATTTCCTGTGCCCGAGGCTTCTTTTCCGGCTGTGGATATCTGCTGTGAAAGCTCGGAAGCCGGAAAGATCTTTTCTGCCATACTGACGGTGTATCCCGGAAGAAAATGGAGTGAAAGTCTGTCCCTGCAGAGGGGATCATTGTTTATAGTTTCAGAAAGACGTCCGCAGAAGTAGATAATTTCCTTGGCCATCACATAGCCCGGAGCCGCCTTGCCTCCCAGAAAGAACGTATGGGGAGTGCTCCCTGTAGGAATCCCGGCCTTTATATCTATATAGAGGGACAGTACTGTGAAAAGATTGAGAAGCTGTCTTTTATATTCGTGAATTCTTTTAACCTGGAAGTCAAAAAGAGAATCCGGCTGAACAATAAGACCCTTCTCTATTTTCAGCCATCGGGTAAAATCAGCCTTATTGGCGCTTTTTATCTCTGAAAGTCTCTGGAGAACCGAATCATCATCAAAACCCCTGAGTTTGGATAATTTTGAAGGATCTTTATGCCAGTCTGTGCCTATGAGTTCATTGATCAATGTGCTGAGTCTGGGATTGCACTGCATCAGCCATCGTCTGTGGGTTATTCCATTTGTCTTATTATTGAAGCGTTCGGGGTAGAGGGTGTACCAGTCTTTCAGGACGGTCTGTTTCAAGAGATCAGAATGGAGTACAGCTACTCCGTTTATAGAAAAGCTGCCGTGGGCTGCCAGTGCCGCCATGTGTACAGTATCGTTATTGATTATCCGAGGTGCATGAGGGGTCTCTTCCAGACGTCTTTGAATTTCTTCAAGAATCAGCATAATCCGCGGGAACAGATCTCTGATATATTTAACAGGCCATTTTTCAAGAGCCTCTTCCAGAACTGTATGATTGGTGTAGGCAAAGATCCTCTGGCAGATATTCCACGCTTCATCCCATGTTAGTCCCTCTCCATCCAGAAGCAGACGCATCAGTTCGGGGATGGCAAGTACGGGGTGGGTATCATTGAGCTGGATCACTGCTGTGTCTGGAAAATCATTCCATGAGTTTCCATGATTCTTTCGGTATGAAGCCATCATATCCTGTAATGATGCGGATACAAAAAAGTACTGCTGTTTTAATCGGAGTTTTTTCCCGCGTTCTCCCTGATCTCCCGGGTAGAGTACAGCTGTCAGGGAGGCAGCTTCATTGATTGAAGCCCATGCCTCAGAATGAAATTCCTTATTGAATCTGTCCAGATGGAATCCTTCCGGAGATTCCGCTTTCCATAGACGGAGGGGGTGTACACGGTCACTGTTTGTTGAGCTTACCGGATAATCAACGGGTATGGCTATGAATTCTCTTGCCGGTTTCAGGTGGAACTTCAGCTCTCCCCTATCTGTGCAGCTGATATCAACTGATCCCCCCAGGGGGATGGTGTAGCGGGTATTTCGGTCTTCTGTTCCCCAATGGTCATCGTTCTGCCAGTCATCGGCAAGTTCTATCTGTCTGTGATCTTTTATTTCCTGTCTGAAGAGACCGAAGCGATAGCATATTCCATATCCTGTCGCCGGCAGATCCAGATGTACAAGTGAATCCATAAAGCAGGAGGCAAGACGTCCGAGTCCACCATTACCAAGACCCGGGTCCGCTTCCTCTTCAAGTATCTGTGTCAGATCCAGATTGTGATCGGCAGCCATTCGGACTACTTCCTCCCTGATACCCAGGGCCAGAATATTCTGATTCAGAAGGCGGCCGGTCAGATACTCGGCAGAAAAATAATAGAGCCTTCTGACCTTGTCTTTATTATCCTGAAGAAGTGTTTTTTCTCTTCTGAGGTCCATCTCTTTTGAAATGAAAGGAGACAGTATCCGGAGAAATTCACGGGGAGTAAGATTCTTCCCGTGGAAATTGAGTAAATGTTCCAGCTGTTTTATCAGGACTTCAGGACCGGTCATCCTTGTTCTCCAATTATTATTTTGCTTCCAGAACTCATCAGTCCTGAGAGGGGGGCTAGATTACTTTCTCAGGGTGTTCTTCTACAATGCGGATCATATAAGGTGATTCTATGACCTCTTCCAGAGTCTCAATGGCCGCAAGCGCCTTGATTACGGCGCCTTCACCTGCTTCATGAGTTGTCATAACAACAGGGATAATTGCAGATGTTTCCTCTTTTTGCTGAAGAGCCGTGATGCTTATGCCATATTCACTGAGAATAGCGCTTATCCGGGCAACTGTTCCAGGTCTGTCCTGTACCATAAAGCGCAGGTAGTAGCGGCTTATGATATCTGCTGGAGGAAGCTGAACCGCCGGTTTTGTTCTGTCGGGCCAGAAGGTCAGTGTTTCGAATGCTTTAGGAGTAATCCCGAGAGCAGTTGCGATAATATCGGAAACTACGGCAGAAGCTGTGGGTGAGCTTCCGGCTCCTCTACCCATATACATGGTATGTCCTACGGCATGACCGTAGACACTGACTGCATTAAAGGCTCCGGAGACCCGGGCCAGGGGATGGGATGTGTGTAGAAGACAGGGAGAAACACTGAGTGCCAGACCCTTATCTGTCCTCCTGGCAACCGCCAGGAGCTTCATTATATATCCCAGATCTCTGGCAGTTTTTATATCGTAGAGATCCAGAGTGTCTATTCCCTGTACGGGGATTGAATCAAGGTTTACTCTCTCTCCGAAGGCCAGAGAACCCATTATGGTCAGCTTGTGAGCCGAATCCATACCGGTTACATCCAGTGTGGGGTCCGCTTCCGCCAGGCCTGCTTTCTGGGCCGACTGAAGGGCGCTCTTGTAGCTTTGTCCCTTCTCTGTCATCTCCGTGAGTATATGGTTGCAGGTACCGTTGACGATACCGAACATGGCTTCAATACGGTTTGCAAGCAGACCGTCTGTAAGGGCTTTTATAATGGGGATACCGCCGCCGCAGCTGGCTTCAAACCCGATGCTGACCTTCTCTTTTCTGGCCAGGGCAAAAAGCTCCGGTCCGTAATGGGCTAAAAGAGCCTTGTTGGCGGTAACAACATGTTTTCCCGCTTCAAGAGCCTTGGTCATTATCTTTTTGGCAACAGTAAGACCGCCGATGAGTTCCACAACCAGGAATACATCAGGATCGGCAATCACCTTATTAAAATCTTCTTCATACAGGTTCTCAGGAACAGCAATGGAACGTGCATTATCAAAATTTTTGTCCACCACATATTTAAGATAAAAGGGAATCCCTGTCCTTTCCTGAAGGTACTCGATATCTTCGGTAAGTACTCTGGCAGTTCCGCCGCCGACAATGCCGCATCCTACTAGTGCTACTCCGAATTTTCCCTCATTAACCATCTTTCAAACTCCTGAAAATTTTTAATTAAACCTTATTGAGGATTATCAAATATGAGAGCTTTTTATTCAAGAGCGTTTTTCTCAGGAATAATGTTCCTAGAATTCATGAAAGGGGATGGATTATGAAAAGAAATGAATTACAATATATTCATGGACAATCTTAAACTACAGATTGTGCGATCTCTCAACTCAGGAACCCTGTGAGGTTACCGTGATGTTTGAGCTTTTTTAATAGGAGAATTAGTAATGAAAAGACTGTTAGTCCTGATACTGGCAATAGTATCTTTAGCCGGATGTGCATCCACCAAAGTAACAAGAACCTCTTCTGATGAAGTAATCGATTTAAGCGGACGCTGGAACGATACAGATTCCAGACTGACCGCAGAGGAGATCGTCTCTGATTGTCTGTCCAGACCCTGGATAGATGATTATCTTGCAGAGAACGGGGAAAAACCTGTTGTTATTGTGGGATCAGTTCGAAACAAGAGCTCCGAGCATATTGAAGTCCTGACCTTTATCAAAGATATCGAGCGTGAACTGATTAACAGCGGCCGTGTCCGTTTTGTTGCCAGTGCGGTTGAACGTGAGGAAGTCCGTGAAGAGCGTGAAGATCAGCAATCTAATTCAACCGAAGAGACTGCAAACGCTTTGGCCGCAGAAACCGGTGCAGATTATATGATGCAGGGTGTTATCACTTCCATCACAGATGCTGTTGAAGGAAAGAAAGTAATCAAATATCAGGTCAGTATGGAATTGATTCACCTGCAGACAAATGAGAAAGCCTGGATTGGTGAGAACGAAGTCAAAAAATTGATTAAACAATCCAAATCCAAATGGTAATAGGGAATGTCTCAATCTAAAAATAGCATTTATTTAAGTATCAGCCTGATTTCTGTTCTCTTTATTTCCTCCTGTGCCAGTACTCAGACTTTTCAACAGCAGTATGTTGAGGCCTCTGAGTCGGTCTCCAGGAGGGATTTTCAGGGTGCCAGTACAATTATTGAGTCACATAAGGAAGAGAGTTATAAGGAGAAAGACCGGGTCCTGTATTTTCTGGATGTGGGAATGCTTTACCATTATTCCGGTGAGTATGAAAAGAGTAATGCTGCACTGGATAATGCTGAGCGGGGCATCGAAGAGCTTTATTCTAAGAGTATTTCTAAAGCAATAACTTCTGGAATCCTTAATGACAATGCCCTGGAATATGCCGGTGAGGACTATGAAGATATCTATCTGAATGTCTTTAAAGGGCTGAATTACATTGCCCTGGGTGATGAAGAATCCGCCATGATTGAGATTAAACGTGTGCATATCAAACTCAATATTCTTGAAGATAAATACCGCTCTCTTATTGAGGAATATAACGATTCCTCAGAAGCAGAGGGGCAGATTGAAGCTCTGAAAAACCGTTTTCACAATGATGTGCTGGCCCGTTATCTTGGACTGTTGCTCTATCGTTATGAGAACAGTCCTGACAGTGCCCGGATTGAGCGGGATTATATCAAGGATGCTTTCCTGTCCCAGAGTCATCTATATGACTTTGATATTCCTGAACTTCCGGAACTTGAAAATGATTCGGAAATGGCACGGCTCTCTGTTCTGGCATTCTCAGGAGTTTCTCCCCGGAAGGTTGCCGAGACATTTTATCTGGATACAGTAAAAAATGGTGTTTTTATCACTTCTGTCAGTCAGAATGAAGAGTATATTAAGTCAGTTGTGGGTTTTAATTTTCTGCTGATGCCCGGAATTGGCTCCGGTTATCATTTTAAATTTGAGTATCCCCGGATGGAACAGATGCACAGTAAGGTCAACAGAATTGTCCTTCTTGTGGACGGAGTTCCTGTGAAAGAGCTTCCTCTGATTGAAAACATGGAGAGGATTTCAAGAGAGATCTTTTTAATCAAGCAGCCTCTGGTTATAGGTAAATCTATTTTACGGACCGTAACAAAAGGGATCGTAAAGGAGACCGGCAAGACTGCAGTAAATGATTCCATGAGTGATGATGCCGGTGGAATGGTCCTGGGAATATTGATTGGTTTTGCTGCTGATGTTGCTGTGGATGCCACCGAAAATGCGGATCTCAGGATCTCCCAGTATTTTCCGGCCTATGCTCATAGTATTGATTTTGCTCTTCCCCCGGGAGAGCATGATGTCAGTATTGAATATTATAAAGACAGTACATTGATATTCAGAGATCAACGGGGATCATTAAATTTGCAGTCCGGTGAGCTGAATTTTGTAGAGTCATATGTGCTTGAGTAGCCTTTTCTTAATTATTTGTGTGTAGATTGGAGTTTATTATGAAATTAAAATATGTATTTCTATTATCCCTTATTCCGTTATTTCTTTTTTCCTGTGCTTCCGGCGGAAGCTCATCAGAACGGTCGGGAGGAAAGAAACCTTCATGGGTGGATGATAAACACTCACTCTATCCCAATGATGAATATCTGGTGGAAATTGGAGAAGGCAATTCTCTTAAAAGTGCAAAGCAGGATGGTCAGGCTTCTTTAGCACGAATCTTCAGGACTGCAATAGTTGTAGACAGTACAATCAGCACACGCTACGAAGATCTGTCTGATGGTGACACTATTCTGGAATCACGGATGGAAACAACTTCTGATGAATCTATTACACAGTTATCCGATGAAACTCTGATCAATGTACATTTTGCAGAATCCTGGACCAGTGATATGGGTAAGGTCTATGTGGTTGCTTATATCGACCGGATGGAGACTGCCAATATTTATCGCCAGAGGATAGATCAGGACGGCATGAAAACCCAAGCCTTTATTAAAAAATCAGCCGAACAGAGCGACTTGCTCAGACGTTATGGATTTCTTGATGGAGCAATGGTCATGGATGTAAAAATTCATTCCATGAAGGATCAGCTGGATATCATCTATCAGCCCTTCGCAAGAGCTGTAATGCTACCCTATGATCCTGCGGTGCTCCATTCTGCATATGCGGATACAGCGGAACAGATGCAGTACTCCATAACTGTAGAAGGGGATCGAGCCGGCAAGGTCGCTGCTGTTGTTTCCCAGGTTCTTACTGACCGGGGATTCTCTGTGACAGAGGGGGAGTCAAAGCTTTCAGTTACCGGCCGGGTGAAAATGGAAGAAGTTACCCTCAATAACGATTATAAAAACCTTCGCTGGACTCTCTTTATGGAGATGCGGAATGAGAAGGGAGATGTTGTTGTCTCCATAGATGAGAAGAAACGGGAAACAGCCATATCTCTTGAAGAAGCCGAATCCCGGGCTTATCGCTCCATGGAGGAAATAATGCTTAAGAAGTTCCTCAGAGGAATGGAAGACTATTTTGACAGCTTTGCCATGAACTGATTTCTCAAATTATGCTTATCTTGAAGACCCGGTGAAGCCGGGTCTTTTTTAGTTTGTTTCAGCTTTGACGAAACAATCTTCTGAGAATTATAATAGCCCTTGAAAGGAGTCTGTATGGCCAAAAATGATGAGCTGAACTTGATCCCCGCAGTTGAATCCCTTGTATTTACATCTGGGTTTTGGATGATACCGGTGCAGTTCTCCGACTTGAGATTTCCTGAATCTCTGATGGTGATCAGAAACTCTGAGTTGATAACATATAAAGAAATAGGATCAGGTAAAAAAGATGATGAAGCCTATTGTCTCAGTATTAAAAAAGATGGAATCAATATAAGCGCTTCGTCCACAAAGGGTTTTCATTATGCTTCAGTAACATTGATACAGCTGCTTTTATTTTTTAAAGAGAGTATCCCCTGTCTGGAGATAGGTGACTCTCCTCGTTTCGGATGGCGAGGATTTATGCTGGACTGTTGCCGATTCTTTCAGCCTGTGGATAGTATTCTGGAATTGATTGACGTTCTGAGCTTATATAAATTCAATATACTTCACCTCCATCTGACTGATGATCAGGGATGGCGCCTTGAGGTACCAGCTTATCCTGAGCTGACTGGAATAGGCAGCCGCAGGGCGGACAGCGTATATCAGGATAATCGTCACACAATGGGAGAACTCCATGAAGGATTCTATTCTGAAGAAGATATCAGGACCATTGTAGAATATGCTTCTCAACTTTGTATTCAGGTTATTCCTGAAATTGATCTTCCCGGTCACTCCATGGCGGCTCTTGCTTCTTATCCGGAGCTTGGCTGTAGGGGAGACCGGCAGGAGGTCCCCTGGAAAGCCGGGATATACAAGGATATTCTTTGTCCGGGAAAGGAGGAGGCCAGGCTTTTTGTTGAGGCTGTCCTGAAACAGACCGCCCGGCTCTTTCCTGCATCACATGTTCATCTGGGTGGTGATGAAGCTCCAAAGGCCCGATGGAAAAAATGTCCCCATTGTGCTGCCTACAGAGAGAATCATGGAATTAGAAGTCTTAAAGATCAGCAGGTACATTTTACTAATCAGGCTGTTTCTATCCTTAGAAAACTGGGGAAAACCCCTATAGTCTGGGCTGAAATCTGTGGTGATAATCTCGATAAGTCGGCCATCGGGCAGTATTGGCTCTTCAGAAAAAAAAATGCATATAAACAGCTGGAGAAGGGGAGGCAGATGATTTTTTCAGCCCATGCCTCAACTTATATTGATCTATCTCATGCTTACGTAACTCTTAAGAAAATTTATGCTTATGATCCGATTGCTGAAGGGGATGACCTTCCGGGAGCAGATCATGTTCTGGGAGTGGAATGTCCGCTCTGGACAGAATGGGTGCATAACAAGGATCGTAGGGACTTTCAGGCATTTCCCCGATCAATCGCCATGGCAGAGGTCGGCTGGACCAATCCAGAGGATAAAGATTACAAAAGTTTTGTCCGGCGTCTGGAGAGACACCTTGTATTGCTAAAAGAGCGGGGGATCAACGCAGCTCCTGCTAAAGAGTGGAACCCCGGTAAACTGGCAAAATTCAGAGCCATGTGGCGGATGATTGTCAATGGTGGTGTAGAAGACTAAAGTATAGAACCAATGACCGATTATCCATAAAAAAGGCTGTTCTCCTGATGGAAAACAGCCTTTTGCTTATTTATAGAATGACTATTCCACTGGAGGGATAATCAGTACCTGTCCGGGATAGATCAGATCTGGATTGGGAATGGCTTTCTGATTCCGCTGCCAGATTTTAGGCCAGAGGTAGGGATCATCATAGATCTCCTGGAACTCGGCTATTCTCCACAGACAGTCAGTAGCTACTTCTCTGTAGGTAACTACATAGGTTCTTCCTACAGCATTGGCTTTATAGGCTCTGATATAGGCTTCTGCCTGTGTCAGCAGCTCTTTGGATTTATCGTAGTTTCCAGCATTCCGTTCTTCGATTGCCATCTGCCACAGTTCCTTGGCTTTTTCAAGAAGTCCGCTTACAGACATTCCTGCTGATCTTACAGTCTCCTCTTCCTCTTCTTCTATGATCTGAGAAAGATCGTATTCCATCAGCTCGGATTCTTCGGTTTCATATTCTTCACCCACTGCATCCATCAGAGGATTTTTATTCAGGTAATCGGCTCCTGACCATGGAGCGGCGTCCAGGATCTCACCTTCTTCAGACTGTACTGTCAGGGTTGAAGCATCTTCCAGCTCCATCTGAATCTGCATCAGTCTGGCATCGGTTGCGGCCTGTTTCTTTCTGACTCTTGTGAGGTAGAGAGTATTTTTTGCTCTGAATTTTGCTTCCTTCATTTCGGCTTCACTGTTTTTCAGATCATACTGTCTGAATTTGATCATACCGTCAGACAGAAGGTAGCTTGCCTGGTTGAACTCCTCTCCGGCCCAGAGGTATGCTTCCTCTTTCTCGGCATCTTCCAGGTAGTTCTTGGTATCTCTTTCAAGAATCTGAATCCAGCGGATGTTTTCATCAAGTATCTTGTATAGATTAGCAGATTTAATTCCAGAGAGGGCCATATCTTTTTTAGCCTGATTCAACTGTTCGGCTGCAATGGATTCTCTTGTGTACTCAAACTGCTGCATAACTTCAGCATAGGGTTCGGGGCTGTATTTGTCAGCGTCAATTGAAAGAAGTTTGGCTTCCCAGGAATCCAGGGCTGCATAGGCTTCATCTTTGAGTCCGCTCTTACCAAGCTTAAAAGCTTTATCACCTTTTTCTATGACCCCTGCCAGAAGGACTCTGGACTGCTCGGGATCGCTTTCGGCCAGTTCTTCGGCTCTCTTCATATCGGCATAGGCTTCTTTCATAAGATCCGGTGCAAAACGTGAGCCTTCTACCATTTCTGCTCTTTCCAGAGCCTGTTTAGCTAGTGCAAGTTCTTCCTGAGAAACAGCCTCAATAACAGGTTCTTCAGATTCGGGTTCGGGTTTTATTACAGGCTGCTGACCCTGGCCGCTTTCAATAACGGGTTCTTCGACAACCTCTTCGGGAACGGCTTCATCAACCGGTTCTTCTTCGGGTTCAGGTGCAGATTTACATGAAATAACAATAAACAGAGAAAGAATTAATAAAGTAAACAATATTTTCTTGTTCATGCGGTCTCTCCTCATGGAACATAGTCTAGCACGGGGGAATAGTGGAGTCAAAGGGAAGCCCTCTTTCGGAGGCTGAACTTCCATTTTTTATTCACTTTTATCCCTACCAGAGCTGATGTACCTCATTTTTAATAAGATCATCATATATTTTTTGTACACCATGCATCTGAGATTCACTCAGCGGAGCCATTGCAGCAGCAGCGGCATTGCCTTTCATCTGTTCCCGGCTGGAGGCTCCGGGAATTACAGAACTTACCTGGGGATGCATGAGTATCCAGCGCAAAGCTGTCTGAGCCAGGTTCATTTCAGGGCCGAAAAGTTCTTTCAGACGCTCTACAGCATCCAGTCCAAGCTCATAGGGGACTCCGGAAAAGGTTTCTCCCTTATCAAAAGCCTTGCCGTCTCTGTTGAAATTTCTATGATCTCCGGAAGTAAAACTACTCTGTCTGCTGAACTTACCTGTAAGCAGTCCGCT
This sequence comes from Oceanispirochaeta sp. M1, assembly GCF_003346715.1. Lineage (NCBI taxonomy): Bacteria > Pseudomonadati > Spirochaetota > Spirochaetia > Spirochaetales > Spirochaetaceae > Oceanispirochaeta > Oceanispirochaeta sp. M1. The sequence goes on along the minus strand of NZ_QQPQ01000002.1, from coordinate 166,590 downwards.
TGCCAGAGGCACCCTGACTATAATCCCCACATTCCGCTTGGCTGCCAGGTCAAAAAACCAGTCCAGAGGACGGTGACGGAACATATTGAAGATAAGCTGTACGCTTGTCACATTGGGAAATTCTATAGCTTTTGAAGCTTCTTCAATCTTTTCCACGCTGACACCGAGGTTCTGAACCTTTCCCTGTTCTTTCAGGCGGTCAAAAGTCTCAAAAATCTCCGGACGGTAGTAGACCTGTGTGGGAGGGCAATGGAGTTGAATCAGATCCAGAGTTTCCAGTTGAAGCCGCTTCAGGGAGTCCTCAACATAGCGGGTGAGCACTTCAGGACTGTAGCCTTCACTGACATGAGGATTTATCTGTCGTCCGCATTTCGTAGCAACATAAATTCGATCCTTCTGAGATTTCAGGAAGGTCCCGATGGATTCTTCACTCATTCCATCGTTGTATACATCTGCCGTATCAATGAAGTTCAGACCGTTTTCAACAGCCGATTCCAGAATTGCCTGTGCAGATTTTTCTTTATAAGGATCTCCCCAGCGGCCTCCCAGCTGCCAGGTTCCCAGCCCTATTTCACTGATTTTATATCCGGTTTTTCCCAAAGTTCTTTTTTTCAAAATCTGTTCCTTTTTCCATCATTGCTGTATTCAATATTCAGATCAGTCTTTTTCATACAAGATATGTAAATAAGTGATTATTATATCATGACAGTGGGATATCTGCATTTGAAAAGGCTGTCCCGATTCATGATTATTCTTTGATAAAATACTGAAAGTGATAGATAATAATCGTAAAGATAACAAATTCGGGAGCCCGCTCATGTTCGATCTGGTCATAGCTAATGGAAAAATTATCACATCTACCTCTGTCACCCTGGGTGATATAGGGATCAAGGATGGAAAGATCGCTGCCTTGGGTCAGGATCTGGAAGGGGCAAGAGTCATTGATGCGGCCGGCAGACTTGTCACACCGGGGGCTGTGGACACACATGTCCATCTGGAGATGCCCATCGGCAAATATACTTCTACCGATGATTTTTATACCGGTACCAGAGCTGCAGTATACGGAGGCACAACCAGTATTATCGACTTTGTAGAATCCAGGCAGGCTCAGACATTCAGTGACGCCCTTGAAGAGCGGAGGGCCCCGGCAGCGGCCCGTTCTGTTATAGATTATGGGTTTCATATGACCATAGGTCCCGATGATCTGGAGAAGCTGGAGCAGATTCCGGAAATCATGGAAGCAGGCTGCGGCAGTTTCAAACTCTATATGGCTTACGGGCTTCATCTGCGGGATGATCAATTATATAAGGCACTCTCGGCGGTTGGAAAAGCCGGAGGTCTTCCTGTTGTTCATGCAGAAAACTGGGATATTATCTGTGCCTTGATCGAAGAGAATATTGCAAAGGGAAATACATCTCCCCATTGGCATCCCAGGAGCCGTCCGGAGGAATTTGAAGCCGAGGCTGCAGGGCGTGTCATACAGATTGCCGGTCAGGCGGGATCCCGGGTGCATATCTTTCATGTTTCCTGTCCTCAGGTGGTGGAAGAAATTTCAAAAGCCAGGGCTCAGGGACTGCCCGTTACGGCGGAGACCTGTCCCCAGTATCTGCTGCTGACACAGGACCTATATGACAGAGAAGGCGTGGAGGGGGCTCTGCCGATCTGTTCTCCTCCCTTAAGAAGTGATAATTCCAGAAGAGAGCTCTGGCAGGCTGTAGGCAGCGGTCTTTTTGATACAATTTCTACAGACCACTGTCCCTTCTGCAGGGAAGAGAAAGCTGCAGATCTCTCTGCATTTAATAAAATACCCGGAGGTATTCCCTCCATGGAGATCCGTTTCTCTGCTATGTACTCCGAGGGAGTGGGGAAAGAGCTGATTTCAGAGAGTGAGTGGGTGGATCTGTGCTGCACTACCCCGGCGCGGCTGTTCGGATTGAAACAAAAGGGTGAGATTGCCATCGGCAGGGATGCGGATATCATTATTTTTGACCCGGAAAAAGAGTGGACCGTCACTCCGGATGAACTGCAGGAATCTGCCGGATGGACTCCCTATGAAGGCATTAAGCTTAAAGGGCGGCCCGAATATACAATCAGCAGGGGAGAAATCCTTTTGGAGAAGGGTGAGTTCAAGGCAGAAAAGGGAAGAGGACTCTTCCAGAAAACCGAAACAAAGGGCTGAACTGATTCCTCAGTAGATCCTCACTCTTTAGTCAGATCCTTAACGGATTCTCTCTCAATCATTACAGGTTCAAATATCAGTTCCATGGGGTGAATCCTCTCACCCTGTTCCAGCTCATCAATCAGAATCTTGGCAGCCCATCTTCCCAGATTATATTTGGGGTGTTCGAAGGTTGTCAGCGGGGGATGAACCAGGTGGGTATTGTGAAAATTATCAAAACCTATTATTGAGATATCGTCAGGTATGCTGATTTTCAATTCCCTCAGAGCTTCATATCCCTGCAGGGCAATGTTGTCATTGAAATAAAACAGGGCAGTCACTTCTCTGTTTGATTTATAAAGGAGTTCTTCAGTACAGAGATAGCCCTGATTCTTATCCCGGGCTTCATCTGCATCATCGTAGGAGACTATCAGGTTTGGATCGATATCAATTCCTGCTTCCTCAAGGGCCTTGCAGTATCCGTTATATCTGAAACAGGCAGCCTGAACATCGCTTTTATAAATCATTCCAATTCTCTTATGTCCTTTTTTAAGGAGATATTTTATCGCCTGGTATCCGGCCTGCTCATCGTTGATGGTTACCGTTGAAAAATCAGTATTGTTTTTTCCCCAGTGGGTAGTTACCACAGGAATCTTCAGTGAATCCAGCATTTTCATCATGGGGTGTTCTCTTCCGATCAGGAAGTTCCGGGATGGTTCAAGAATCAGTCCCTTTATTCCCTGATCTATCAGTCTCTGAATGGATGAGATTTCTCTGGAGTAATCCTGATTACAGTTGGCAAGAACAAGAGAATATCCCGACTCATAGAGGGTATCCTCAATCCCCCTGATAATTTCAGGATAGATATAGTCCATGAAGTAGAAGTTGCCAAGACCGATGAGTCCGCCGTTCTCACGCTCCTCTTTTTTATGAGAGACGAAGAATGTCCCGCTGCCGTGTTTTCGGCTGACAATCCCCTCTTTTTCCAGTTCGAGAATCGCTTTTCTAACGGTATTCCGGCTGACTTCCAGATCATCCATCAGCTCAAATTCCGTAGGCAGCTGCCTGCCTGTTTCAAAGCGCTCTTTTGTGAAAAGATTGAGAAGGTAATTTTTAACTTGTATATACTTTGGTTCCATATTCTATCCTTACCGCTGCCATCCTAACAGAAAGCAGCTTCCTTTTCAGCCTCTTTTTATGGCCATCCCTTCAAAATCTGCAGGCAGGTCACATCCTGTGAGATCCTGGCAGGCCAGGGCACAGAAGGCACCGGTAAAACGGAGATCAGCCTCGAAGTCATCACTAATGGTATCTGTCTTCAGCACAGGACCCACAGTATTCCACTCATTTCCCTTGATGGACCAGTAGAATTGCAGGATATCAGCCCTTATCTCCACCTTCAGATGAACAGCGCCCTTGTTGGGAATGTTCACATTATAGGCAGGGTAGGTGAATTCCTTGTGCTGACAGCTCTGGAGATGGAGTACTCTCCCTCTCTCTTCATCCCAGGAAACATGGAGGTAGTAATAGCTCCCTGTGTCATAATATGCAGAGATACCTGCGGATTGCTGAAAACTCCAGGGATCAGTTTCCACACTGGTGGAGGCTGTAAAAAAAGGGTGATCAACCCTCAGACCGATAAGAGACTGATTGAACAGGCTGCTCATGGATTCCTTACCATACATTCTCAGGTATCCGGGACGCTCAGTGAGTGACATGTTTCCATCTTTAGGTATTCGAAGAGTCTGGAAGGGGCCTGGAAGCCTGGGTGCATTGAAAGAATAGCTCTCCTCAGGAGGGAGGGGCTTTTGTACAGCCTTGCTGTCTCGGGGGAGAGGAACAATCAGAGATGGCTCGTTCCCGCCAGTTGCAAGACGGGGCCATTCTCCTGTGGGCCAAGCCAGCTTCTGGATAGCTGTTTCACGTCCGAGGAGACAGTTGCCGCCGTCTATGGAGGGGCGTCCTGTAAGATGAACAAAATACCATTCACCTCCGGGAGTCTGGACTATATCTCCGTGACCTGTTTTCTGGAGCACAGAATCGGGATAGTCTCTTGCGGTTATCAGTGGGTTTTGCGGATGAATCTCATAGGGGCCGTGGATACTTTTACTTCTGGCTACTGTTTCACAGTGATCGTAGCAAGTGCCTCCTTCGGCACAGAAGAGATAATAGAATCCATCTTTCTTATAGAGGTGGGGACCTTCTACAAGACCATGATCACTTCCCTTGAAAATAAGTTCGGGTTTTCCGAGAAGTTTCTTCTCCTCCACTGAATATTCCTGCATGACAATGCCGTAGAAACTATTTTTTTTCCAGGGACGGTGGTCCCATATCATATTGATATAGTATTTCTTTCCATCCTCATCATGGAAGAGGGATGCATCAAAACCGCTTGAGTTCATATAAACGGGATCTGACCAGGGGCCTTCAATTGATTCTGCTGTGGTCAGATAGTTGGGGGAGTCTTTATAAATACCCTGAAGTGAATGCACGTTTGTATAAATCAGCCAGAACTTCCCGTCTGCATGACTGAGACAGGGTGCCCATATTCCTCCCTGATCAGGAACACCGCACATGTCCAGAAGATTCTTATCTGCCAGAGGCCTGCCTGCCAGCTCCCAGTTCACCAGATCTTTTGACTTATGAATTTGTACTCCGGGGAACCACTGGAAGGTACTGTTTGCTATGTAATAATTATCCTCCATGCGAATAATGGAAGGATCCGGGTTGAAGCCGGGTAATATGGGATTAGTTATTTTATTCATTCCTATCTCCATGGTACAAGATGTTCTTTAGTTGTTCTTTATATAATGGAAGCTGTTCCTATATATGTCAAGGAAAAGGTATGAATTATTGAAATATCCTTTGACAGCTGAGAAAAGTCGTTGTAATATCAAGAAAGAACGTCGATGTCTGCAGTTTGGCAGAACATCTTAAGGTACAAATTCCAAGGAGGATCTTAAATGATCAATAAGAAGAGAATTCTCAGTTCTACACTGTTACTGCTGATGGTTGCTCTCGTTTCTTTTTCAGTAATAGGCTGTAAAAAAGAAGAAGCTCCCAAGGCTGCAGAAGCTGTTGAAGCAAAAGTTATGGCCCGGACAGATTACGCAGGTGATATTGTTGTATGGTCTTTTACAGATGAACTTCAGGACATGATTCCCATGTTTGAAGAAGAATATCCCGGAATCAAAGTAGAGTTTGTTGTTATTCCCAATGCAGATGAAGTATATCTGAACAAAATCAACACTACTCTCAGATCCCGCTCCGCTACTCCCGATGCATTCACCGGTGAGGCTGCATTCTATAAACAGTTTATCAATGCCGGTTACTGGGAGCCCATCTCCAAAGCTCCATATAATGCGGAAGATCTGGTTAAAGATCTTGTTCCCTATGTTCCAAACTCCAGCCGTAACGCCGACGGTGAAATTACTGCTCTGTCCTGGCAGGCTACTCCCGGTGCCCTTTTCTACAGAAGAGGACTCGCCAGGGAAGTTCTGGGAACAGATGATCCTGCTGAAGTTTCTAAATGGACCAGCGACCTGAACAAGTTCTATGAACTTGGTGAAAAAGTTAAAGAAACCACAAATGGTGAAAAATACCTTCTGGCGGGATTCTCTGATATGTCTCAGTTTATTTTCAACCTGAGAGACACGCCTTATATTGTTGACAACAAACTGGTAATACCCCAGGGCATGCTGGATTACATGAAAATTGCCAAAGACATGAGAGACAATGGTATTGAATCTGGAACTACCACTTGGCAGCCACCCTGGTTCTCTTCCATGAAAGACGGTTCTGTAATGTGTTATATCCTCCCCACATGGGGTCTTCACTATGTTCTTAAGCCCAATGCAGAGCCCGAAGCCGATAAAGGTGAAAAAGAATTCTCCGGTGACTGGGGACTCGCAGTTCCTCCCGCATCCTATAGCTGGGGCGGTACCTGGATCGGTATCAATGCTCTCAGTGAAAAAAAAGACCTTGCCTGGGAAATCGTAAAATATCTGGGTAGTGATGAAGGCTTTCTCGAGAAGTGGGCTAAAAAAACCGGTGACTTTGTTTCAAACACAAAGGTTATAGAAAAAATTACTCCTACCTTTTCAGAACCCTTCCTGGGTGGACAGAATCATTATGAGTACTTTGCAGCTGAAGCAAATAAAATTGATGTCAGCCACAGAGGCCCCTGGGACTTCCAGATTGAAAATGCATGGGGTGACCAGGTTTCTCTCTATGCCAGTGGAAACAAATCCTTTGATGATGCTGTTGAAGACTTCAAAAAGGCAGTAAGTGAAATTCTGCCTGATGTTGATGTTCAGTAATTATTAAGGCTGCGATCAGTTCCTGATACTGCAGCCTGATAAAACCGGATATTCTGATTAGTGGAGTATCCGGTTTTATTGTATGTTTTATTCAAAACTATACTAGAATATATTTTATACACATCTTCATAAGGAGTTGATATGGCCAGAGATCTGTTTAAAAACCGGGATAACAAAGGGTATCTGTTTATTCTGCCGTATTTTCTGGCGATGCTTACCTTTCAGCTTTATCCAATTTTTTATACATTTTATTTAAGTTTTTTAAAACCAGTCTCACTTATCAAAAATGAGTTTGCCGGCTTTGAAAACTATGCCAGGCTTTTAAAAAACCCGCTGTTTTATACAGCCATCGGAAATACATGGTTTATCTGGCTGATGAATTACATCCCTCAGATAGTCTTTGCCTTGCTGTTGGCTGTTATTTTAACAAATCCAAAAATCAAAGGGCGGGAAACTTTCAGAACCGTCTACTTCCTGCCTAACCTGGTTACCGCAGCCTCTATCGGTGTTCTCTTTGCAGTTCTTCTTGACTGGAGATTCGGAGCCTTGAATCATGCCCTTATTAAAATAGGAATTTTCAATGAGCCCTATGAATGGCTCCAGGATAAAATGGCTACCAGAATGGCTGTAGCTCTTATTCAGTGGTGGCAGTGGTTCGGATATACAATGATCATATTTATGGCCGGTCTCAGTGGAATCTCCGATGAACTGTATGAAGCTGCTCATATTGACGGTGCTTCAGCATCCCAGTCTTTCTTCAAGGTCACACTGCCTCTCTTAAAGCCGACCATGCTTTATGTAATGGTTACATCCCTGATCGGCGGGCTGCAGATCTTCGATATTCCCCGTGTTCTTACAAATGGACGTGGTGGACCCGATAATGCTCTGACCACAATAGTTTTGTATCTCTATAATCAGGGATTCAAGAACTTCAACCTTGGATATGCTTCGGCATTGGCCTATGCCCTGTTTGTAATGATACTGGTATTTTCAGCCATTTCGTTCAAGATCATAAAAACAAGGGATTAGGAGGCAGAACCGTGATAAACAAAAAAACACCCGTTATAACTATAGTGATGTATGCTTTTCTGATCATACTGTTCTTTGTCAGCATTGTTCCCTTTTATATGATGATCATCAATTCCACCAGAAGTAACACTGAGATTTCTCAGGGAATCTATCTTCTGCCCGGAGATCAGCTTAAGGCCAATTATGCGATTATTCTGAAAAAGGTTAATATCTGGAGAGGATTTGTCAGCTCGGTTATTATCGCTGTTCCGGCGGTACTGCTCTCAGCATTCTTTTCGGCTCTTACGGCCTATGGTTTTGCAAAGTTTAATTTCAAGTTCAAGGAGACCCTGTTCTGGATTGTACTGGGAACCATGATGGTTCCACAGCAGCTTGGTCTGATCGGTTACTACGATTTATGTGTAAGGTTGGGATTGATTGACAGTTACGCTCCCCTCATTCTGCCGAATATTGCCAATGCCAGCATGGTATTCTTTATCCGCTCCTATATAGAGAGCAGTATTCCTGATTCTCTGATTGAAGCGGGGCTGATTGATGGTGCGGGAGAGTTATATATCTTCAACAGATTGATTCTTCCTCTGGCGATGCCTGCGATCGGTACCATGTCCATGTTTACTTTCATTTACAAATGGAATGACCTGATTAATCCTCTGGTGCTGCTGAACTCTGCAGAAAAATTCACTCTGCCCGTGCTTATCTCCAATATCCGCGGACTCTATGAAGCGAACTTCGGAGCCATTTACCTGGGTGTCACTATTTCTGTTGTCCCCATCATTCTTGTTGTGGTTACTTTCAGTAAGTCTCTGATCAAAGGACTTACAGTGGGTGCTGTTAAAGGATAAGACCTCTTTAATTAAAATGATTCCCCCAGGGCAAAGTAGATGGAAAAACTGTCACGGCCCCAGGCAAAATCCAGACGCGCATTGACTCTCTCTGTGGGGATCATGGCAAATCGCAGACCGAATCCACCGGCAGGAAAGAGGGTTGCTTCCGAAATAGGAGTATATCCGTAAGTGGTTCCCAGTCCGAAAAATCCTGCCAGACCGAAACGCTCCACAGGGAAAAATCTGTATTCTGCCTGACCTTCAATGGTTGATTTATCTTTAAATTCTCCTGACATATATCCTCGGATACCGCCTCGTGAACCGAGACTGGACAGCTGGTTTTCCGGAATATCTCCCAGGCCTGTCTGAGTCTTGATATTCCATGACAGAAGATGTTTCTCCTGACGGTCCAATATCTTGTACTGGCTGTAGTCTGCAATGATTTGACCGTAAGTGGTAGAGCTTCCCAGCCATGTGTCGGCATATGTTCCCTGCAGGTTTATCTGCATGCCCGAGTGAGGGGCAAATTGTGAATCCCTTGTATCCCAGGAAGCATATGCGGATATAGAAGAATTATATTGTGTTCCTTTCGGTACACCTGCCAGATCCAGTATGAGTTGAGCCAGATCATCGCGCCCATATATATCATAGATCTGAAAATCATAACCCAGCCCGGTAAAAAGATCCCGCCAGGTTCTGTATTCGACTTTTGTTCCTGAATAAAATCCCCGGCTGTATGCCCATACGTCAAGATTCTCCCCGGGTGAATTACCCGGGAGGTAATAGCGGTAGAGAACCCGGGCTCCTGCACCATAGAGGCTCAGCCGCCAGGTATCTTCAGCAAGGTGGAATTTCTGATTCAGACCTCCGATGATGGTGCTGTCATCTATATCCCAGTCCGGTTTGGACCACAAGAAGAATCCCATCGTTGTTGACAGGGGAGAAATCTTATCAGATTTATCTACCGGATACATGACCATGGGTAAGATCTGTATTCCTGTTCCTAAATTCGGGTTATAGAAGGGGCCGGGTACTATGGTCCATTTTACTTTTTTTTCTTCTTTTGCAGAATCTGATTCTTCGGCAATAAGGCCTGCCGGAACAGCAAGTAGAAGAATAAATAAAAATAATGGAATGGTGTATAAAAATTTCATGGCTTACCTCAAGATTGATAAAATAAATATAGTTCATTTTTATTGATTTTATCAATCTTTTTGTTAAGCGAGGCTAATAAAATATGTTCAGGAGCGCTGCAGCTGAAGAGCTATTCATAGCCGGTAATTCTATGATGCCTCTCAACAAAAAATCCTCCCGGGTCTGATTTGTCCAGGCAGCCTGATTTGTTTCTGTGAATAGTAATCACTGAACTATTGTTAAGTCGTGTTAATCTATATATATTTCTTTCTTCATCTCATTGTAAATAAACTGTTGTTAAGTGATCACCTAACATTCATGATTAAAGATGGAACCTTTCCTTATTTAGGAAAAGAACTATTTTGGAGGAAGAAATATGAAAAAAGTTTTACGGATTACTGGTCTACTGTTTCTGGCTTTTGCATTGCTCGGATGTGCCAGTCAGCAGAGTACTTCTACAGTGGATGTCAGAAGTGTTGAGTATCCCCTGTCGGGATTTTCTCCTGTTGAGAGAGTGGCTGCAGAGGCAGCTGAGGGCGCAGTTGTTGAGATCAATGTCTTTTCGACCAATGATGAGCATGGCTGGGTATTTGACTGGGACTTCGGGCAGGCTCAGCCTCGTTCTTATAAAGGTAATCCCGTACACAGCGGTTTGAGTAGAGTATCAACTCTATATAAAGAGAAATCAGCGATGTATTCCAATCCTGTTTTAATCTCCGCCGGTGATACTATTCAAGGAACACTTCTCTCTTACTATTACAACTTTATTGAGAGTGATATGGAAAACCCCATGTCCCGGATGATGGGAAAGATGGGTTATTCCTACTGGTCACCCGGAAATCATGAAGTGGAACAGGGAAATAAGGTTGCCAACAAGGTAGCCAATGAAATGGCTGCACAGGGTATTGCTGTTATCTCTGCCAATACGGAGTGGAAGGGGACAGGAGAGCCTTACTATCTTCCTTATGCTGTTGAAGAAATTGATGGTGTGAGAATCGGTTTTCTTGGTATGACTACCCCCGGAATCCCCATGTGGCTGGCTGAAAGCACACATGAAGATCAGGTTTATATGGATATGGTTGAGTCTGCTGAAAAATATGTGAAAATTATGAGAGAAGTGGAGAAGGTTGATGTTCTGATCGGTGTATTTCATGCCGGTATGAATGATGCCTATGACAGTGCTAAAGCCGAGTCTTCGGGTGTGCCTATCCCCAATGCTTCCCGTCTTGTCGCCGATGCCATCGGATCAGGTCCTCAGGGAATTGATGCCATTATCACTGCCCATTCACATCAGTTAATTGATGATGAGCAGAACAGTGAATTTAGAAATGATGAATATACTAATGATATAAAGGGAGTTAAATTCGTTCAGGCTAAAAACTGGGGAAGCCATCTGGGACATCTTCAGATTTCTGTAGCAGCCAAAGACGGCAGATGGATGGTGGATGGCATCAATGCCATGACTTACTCCATGGAAGGTGTTGAGGAAGATCCTGAAATGCTCAGCTATATGTCAGAATACATTGAAGGTTCCAAGGCCTATGCGGCAGAAGTTGTAGCCCAGGCGGACAATGATATTCTTGGTCTCCGGTCCTACTATGAAGAGAGTGAGATTGTTGATCTTATCCATGAAACTCAGCGTCAGTTCTCAGGTGCTGAGATAAGCATTGCTGCTACTTTCAATGCTTCACTCAATATTCCTAAAGGGGATATAACTGTAGGTAATATCGCAGGTATCTATATCTATGAAAACTTTCTGAATGCCCTGGAGATGACAGGTCAGCAGATAAAAGACTACCTTGAGTACTCTTCCAATTACTTCAATGTTGTCACAGAAGAGAATGTAGATTCTGTTCCACTGGTTAATCCCGATGTGAGAGGCTACAACTATGACATGGCCCAGGGATTCTATTATGAGATTGATCTTACCAAAACCCCCGGTGATAGAATCGTTAATATGAAGAATCTTGACGGTTCAGCCTTTGATCTGAGCAAGACATATAATGTTACTCTCAACTCCTATCGCTATAACGGTGGAGGCGGTCATCTGGCTGCAGCCGGTCTGATGGAAGGTACTGAACTTAATGCTGAAACGACCTATATTTCTCAACTGGCCATGAGAGATCTGATGGTGGAATACCTCAAAGAGAAAAAGAGCTGGGGTTCCGGTGATATTGAATCCAACTGGAAGCTGGTTCCTGAAGATCTGGCCGCAAGGGCCATTGAAAATCAGCTGAATGCAGGAAATGCCGGACGCTGACTTATGACTTATAAATGAATTAGATAACCCGCCGGGATTTTCGGCGGGTTTTTTAGCAGGAAGTAGAGTAGGTTTTAGAGTGAAATTCCTTGAGTAGGGAAACATAATGATGTATGGTTGTTTCAGAGAGTTATAAATGAAGAATGAACCAATGTATCTTAACGTCTATCGAATTCTTGTTAAAAGGATTGAAGGCGGTATATATCAGACAGATGAACTCCTCCCTCCCGAACCAGTACTTCAGGAAGAATTTCAGGTCAGCCGGACAACTATCAGAAAAGCGATGGAAATGCTTACCAGGGATAGTTATGTTATTATAAAACAGGGAAAAGGTACGAGAGTCCTGGACCGCCAGGCAATGTCTCAGCAACTCAATTATGTCAGTTCTTTCTCAGAAACTCTCAGGAAGAAGGGTTGTACGGTTTCCATAGATTCAATAGAATTTGAAAAGATATCTGCAGATGAATCTATGGCCGGAGAGTTGGAGATTGAAGAAGGTCATGAGCTTTTTCTTTTGAAGCGAGTGGTCTTGTCCAACGAAAAACCCATTGCCATTGTGAAGAATTATCTGATTCCCAGATTTGTTCCCGGTTTGCCTAATGACTTTAAAACCATAACATCTCTTTATCAGTATATTGAACAGAAGTGGGGAATCACAATTGAATCTGCTCTGGACCGTATCACTGCCAGATCCGCGGATGAACACGAGGCTGCTATCCTGGGGCTCGAAGACAGGGCTCCTTTATTGATTGACCATAGGCTGACCAGAACTATGGGCACCCCATTTGAGCTGGTTTATCTGATTATAGATGCATCATCCTATGAATTCAGTATTTTTATGAAAGGTAGAATTGACTGATTTTTTATTTGACAGTTTAAACATCATGATGTTACGATGATAAACATAGTGACGAAGTAATGAATTGTTGGGTAATTGCACTTATGCATATTGCTCTGTAAATAAAGGAGTCTCCATGAATAATTTTGACTACTACAACCCGGTAAGGGTGCATTTCGGCCCTGGAATATTAAAGGATGTAGGAACTCACGCCAAAACACTGGGTAAACGGATATGCCTTGTTTCCTACAAAGAGCTGGGACATCTTGAGCCGCTATGTGATAACGTCATTGATTTACTAAAAAAAGAAGGATGTGCAGTTTTTCCTTTTTATGAAGCAGAACCCAATCCTGATATTTCTACAATTGCAGCAGGAGCCGAATTCTGCCGGGAAAGAAATATAGATCTTATCATAGGGCTGGGAGGCGGTTCAGCCATGGATGCGGCTAAAGCGATTGCTGCTGCGGTTTTCTATGAGGGTGATCTGTGGAATATGGTCTATAGCAGACATGATCATGTGGATGCGGTTCCTCCTTCTGAAGCACTTCCGACTCTGATGATTCCGACTCTGCCTGCCACGGGCAGTGAGATGAATCAGTGTTCTGTTGTGAGTAATCGAACACTTAAAGAGAAATCTTATATCTGGGCTGAATGCCTCTATCCTAAATCTGCGGTCATCGATCCCGAATTGACTCTGACTCTCCCGGCTTATCAGACAGCCTGTGCAGCAGCAGATTCAATTTCTCATGTCCTGGAGATTTATATAAACGGAGAGGAACATTCTCCCCTTCAGCACTCCTTCCAGGAGGGAGTCATGAGGACAGTCATCAGTAATATTAAAATTGTTCTGGATAATCCCATGGACATCGATGCCCGGTCCAATCTTCAATGGGCGGCTACCTGTGCCATTAATGGCTGGGCTTCTCCCGGGGATGCCTGGACTCCTATTCATCAGGTTGCTCATAACCTGACTTCTCTTTATGGAATTGCCCATGGTGCATCACTCTCTGCTCTGATGCCGGCCTGGATGAAATCATTCAGCTCCAGAAGGAAAAATAGATATAAGCAGTTTGCAATCAATGTCATGGGAGTCTCTGAAGAAGGAAAGAGTGAGAATGAAATTATTGAGACTGGAATAAAAGCATTCGAAGATTTTTTGACAGACATTGGCGTTCCGGTCTCTCTGAAGGATGTTAATGTCTCTGCCGGGAAACTTTCCGAAATAATTGAGGGAGTCAGAAAGGTCAGTTTTAATGACGAAGGTCTTCTGAACTGCATTCCTCCTGTCTCGGCTGAAGATATCCGGACAATGCTGAACAATGCTCATCCCGCATAAATTCGGAAACAAATATATAAGGACACTATGGTGAATAAAATGGAGATAACATCCAAGGAGATAGCTCAGATGATGGATCTGAGTTGTGTTCAGGCAGACAGTTCTCTGGAAGAAATACATGACGCCGCAGAAACTGCAAAAAAATATAACTGCATCTGTGTTTTTGCTCTACCGGCGCACACTCCGGTTCTTGTTGAGGCCCTGAAGGACCGTCCTGACATTTTAGTGGGCGGAGCGGTCGGATTTCCTGATGGGGGAGCTACAACAGCTTCTAAGGTTCAGGAAGCTGAAGAACTGAGAAAGATGGGTGTTAATGAGCTGGATATGGTTGTGAATATTGCCTGGTTGAAGGCCGGTGACTATGAACTCGTTGAAAATGATATCAGCAGTGTTATAAAGGCGGCAGGTAATCTTCCTGTCAAGGTGATTCTGGAATGTCATTACCTGAGTGATGAGGAAATTGTAAAAGCCTGTCAAATCTGTGTTGACTGTGGTGTCGATTTTGTAAAAACAGGAACAGGATGGGCTCCTACCGGAGCTACTCTTGAGAATGTAAAACTTATAGCAGAGACCGTGGGAGATCAATGCAGGGTCAAGGCTGCCGGAGGAGTTCGGGATCGGGAGACATTGCTGGCCATGTATAAACTGGGTGCTACTCGATTCGGGGTTGGTGTGAGAACTGCAAAAACCATATTAACTGGCGGATCTGATTCCGATTCTTACTGATTCCTGGAGGATGTATGAAACAGCAATATGTTATTGCCTGTGACCTGGGTACGGGAGGATGTAAGTCTTCCTTATATGATATTGACGGTAAATGTCTGGATGATCTATTTATTGAATACTCTACTTATTACCCATCAGATAATATGCATGAGCAGATGCCATCTGAATGGTGGAGCTCTGTAAAAGAAAGTATTAAAGGTCTGCTGGCTGAAAAGACGGATGAAATAAGATCTTCCATTGCAGGCATAGGGCTTTCCGGTCACAGCCTGGGGATGGTCCCCATAGATGATGAGGGTCGTCTTCTTCTTGATTCAGTACCGATCTGGTCTGATTCGAGACCGGGAGATGATGAGCTGAAACCATTTTTCAGCAGAGTCCCGGAAGAAGATTGGTATATGCTTACTGGAAATGGTTTTCCACCTGCACTTTATACGGTCTTCAAGATTTTATGGATGAAACAGAATCAGCCTGAAATTTTTTCCAGAACAAAAAAAGTCATAGGAACAAAAGATTACATA
This sequence comes from Oceanispirochaeta sp. M1, assembly GCF_003346715.1. Classification (NCBI taxonomy): domain Bacteria; kingdom Pseudomonadati; phylum Spirochaetota; class Spirochaetia; order Spirochaetales; family Spirochaetaceae; genus Oceanispirochaeta; species Oceanispirochaeta sp. M1. The sequence continues at coordinate 151,448 of NZ_QQPQ01000002.1, read as the reverse complement.
AATCTCATGTTGAGCGGTACTGTGGCAACAGACTTTTCATATGCATCGGGAAGCGGTGTCTATGATTTGAAAGGGTGGAAATACTCTGAAAAATTGATAAATGCTGCAGGGCTTGAACAGACTTTATTTCCTGAAATTTATGCTTCTTCAGATGTTATAGGTACGGTTCTGCCGGAAATAGCTGCTGAGCTGGGTCTGGGGAATAATGTAAAAGTCATTGCCGGTGGAGTTGATAATTCCTGTATGGCCCTGGGGGCAAAGTGTTTTACACCGGGCCGGATATATAATTCACTGGGTTCTTCCAGTTGGATTGCAGTTTCTTCAGAATCCCCTCTACTGGATATTGAGAAGAGACCTTATGTATTTACACATGTAGTCCCAGGCTTATTTGCTTCGGCTACAGCGATTTTCTCTGCAGGCAGCAGTTATAAATGGTTTACACAAATCCTCTCAGAGAAGGATTCTGTGCCGAATTTCAAGGCATTGGATCATGCAGCCGGGCAGATTTCTCCAGGTAGTGAAAATCTACTTTTTAATCCCAGTCTCGCTGGAGGGAGCTCTCTGGATAAGAGCCCTGATATCAGAGCTGCTTTTCTGGGGCTTTCTCTTTTACATAACAGATCACATATGGTCCGATCCGTTATGGAGGGAGTCGGTTACGGTTTGAAAGTGGCTCTTGATGTGCTTACAGATTTAACTGAAGTAGAGAAAGAAATTACTATTGTCGGCGGGGGCAGTCAAAGCCCCGTCTGGTGCCAGATTCTGGCTGATATTTTTGGAGTAAAAGTAATTAAAACTAATATTGATCAACAGGCGGCAGCATTGGGAGCAGCAGCACTGGTATTGGTTGGATGTGGTATCTGGGAAGATTACTCGAAGATTGATGATCTGCACAAGGTCGAATCAATATCTCAAGTTAATTCTGAAAATCACAAAATATATAAAAACTATCTGTCTATTTTTAAGGATGCATCCGAGTTCCTCGCTGATCTGGGGAAGAGGATGCGTACAAAATAAGGGAACATTCCTCAGTTTGAGGAAGATATATATTGGAGGAAGAATATGAAAAGATTATCTGTTTTATTTCTGGTTGCAGTAATGTCTGTAATGGTCGGCTGTACAAATGGAGACAGTTCTGTAGAGGTTTCATCAGATACTGCTGACAAGGCAGAAGTCAAAATGGCTCCCAAGTCAGATGTTTATTGTGTGGCATTGGGATGGCAGGAGAATGAATCGGGTCAGAGACAAACTGTCGGTTATGAAGACGCATTTGCTGATTTCGGAATTCCCGCTGATAAGGTCATGTGGTCAAATGCCAATTATGATGCAAAGCTCCAGTCTGAGCAGATTGATGCATTTATCAAGATGAATCCGAAAGCTTTGTTTGTTACTCCTTCAGATCCTGCCGGTATTACTCAGGCTGTTAAAAGAGCCACTGATGCAGGAATCCCTGTATTCGTTGCTGATGCCATTATTGCAGGAGTTCCTGCAGTTACATCCATCTGTTCCAATGACTTTGGAATGGGTACCTGGTCAATGAAATGGATTATTGATCAGATAGGCGGCAAAGGTAAAGTTGCTGTTATTGATCTTCCCAGTAATGAAGCATGGGATCTTCGTGGACAGGGTGCCCGATACATACTTAGTCAGTATCCAGATATTGAAGTTGTAGCAAATTGGTCCTGGGATTCCACAGGAGCAGTAACTCCTCGTCAGGCAGTAGAAAATATGCTTACTGCAAACCCCAATGCAGGAGATCTTGATGCAATCTGGTGTGCATGGGATGGAGCCGCAATGGAAGGTGCACTGGCAATCCAGGATGCAGGACGCGCAGATGAAATCATTACAACAGGTATCGATGGTGGCGAGTATGCTTTTGAAATCATGAAAGATGATGGTGTCTTTGCCCTGACTATGGCCCAGAGTATTTACTACATGTCATATAACAGTGTGCGTTATGCAAAAGATTATCTGGATGGAAAACAAGTTCCCAGATTTATCATTGCTCCTGTATACGCGGCAACTCAAAGTGTTCTTAAGGCTGCTCCCTCTGATGCATTTAACTATGACATCCCCGGAAAAGCTGATGAATATGGTTGGACTCCTGTTCTCTAATAATTCAATTTAATAATATTCCATTCTGACCCATATGCTTTGCATAAGGGTCGGGATGTTTCAATTAAAAAAGGAGTAATCAGGTGGCTGAATACAGTCTTGAAATGAAGGGTATCAGGAAACAGTTTCCCGGTGTTCTAGCCCTTGATGATGCAGATTTTTCCCTAAAAAAGGGAGAAGTACATGCATTGCTGGGAATTAATGGTGCCGGTAAGTCAACATTAATAAAAGTATTATCCGGAATATACCGGAAAGATCAGGGAAGTATTCTTATCAATGGAAAATCGGTTGAGATAAATGATACGGTTTCATCAAAAAATCATGGTGTGGCCACAGTGTATCAGGATCCACAGATGATTCCATCATTTACAGCCTATGAGAATATCTTTCTTGGAAATGAATCGGAAGGGAAAGGACTTTTTCCTGTCATAAATCGAAGAAAATTAAGACAGAAAGCAGGGGCGCTATTGAAGAAATTCCCTGTGAATTTAGATCTAAATATTCCTGTCAGTTCGTTGGAAGCTGTTGAAAGGGAGAGTGTGGCCATCTTGAGAGCCCTTTCTCAGGAAAATATGCATATCCTGATTTTGGATGAACCAACTTCAATTTTAACACAAAAGGAAATCTCTGTGCTTTTTGAGCAGATTAAACTGCTGCAGAAACAAGGTATCTCTATTATATATATCACCCATCGTCTGGATGAGGTTTTTAAAATTGCCGATAGTTTTACAGTTTTCAGAAATGGCAAGGATGTAGGTTCATATCAAACTTCGGATGCCGGGATGGATCATGCAAAGATTGCCGAGCTGATGCTGGGAGATAAACTGGAGAAAATCTATCCGGATAAATCCAAAAATATTGCTGAGCTTGTTTTAAAAGTTGAGGATCTGACTCTGAGCGGAGCATATCAGAATGTTTCGTTTGAGGCTCGTAAAGGGGAAGTTCTGGGTGTTTTTGGACTTGTCGGGTCAGGAATTGATGAACTATCCAAATCTTTGTTTGGTGTACTTCCACCCACAAGCGGATTAATCGAAAAGAATCATAAGAAGATCAAGTTAAAGTCTGCAGTTGATGGTCTTAAAAATGGTATCTATCTGATTCCAGGAGACAGGCGGCAGGAAGGTCAGATCGGCGATGAGTCTGTCAGCTTTAATATGACTCTTTCTAATCTAAAAAAAACCTCGACCGCTGCTTTAGTTAATCATAAAAAAGAAATAGCAGACAGCCGGGAGCTTATTGATAAACTGGATGTACGGCCAAAAGACAGTACGAAGAAAGTCTCCCTGCTCAGTGGTGGAAATCAGCAGAAAGTCGTTATTGCCAAGGGACTGTATACTGACTCCGATATTTATATTTTTTGTGAACCTACTGTAGGTGTTGATGTCGGTGCCAAAGCAAGTATCTATCAGGTAATAAGGGATCTTTCAGTGGATCATTGTGTTCTTGTTATCGGGTCTGATTGTGAAGAGGTTTTAGGGATCTGTGACAGGGCCATTGTTTTGTATAAAGGACAGATGGTGCTGAATAAGGCTGCCCATGATGTCAAACTTGATGAAATGCTCCTGTACGGGCTGACCGGTGGAGATAATAATGAATAAAATTAAAGAGAACTTTTCAATTATAGCCTTTTCATTGCTGACTCTTCTTGTTTTGATCATTTTTGGAACATTCAGCGAGCAATTTTTTACTGTCGGCAATTTTTTAAAGGCATTTAAACATCTCTCTATCACTGCTATTTCGGCATTGGGTCTGACATTTGTAGTCAGTATTGGTCACAATGATATGTCTTTTCATTATTTCAGCTGTTTTTCAGCTATGACAATGAGCTGGTTGATCGGTCTTGGATTTCCTCCATTGGCCGCCATTCTGATCGGATTATTACCTGCTGTATTGTTTGGATTTATCAATGGGGTTGCCATAGGCACTCTGGAACTGCCGGATATGATTGTTACAATAGGTCTGGGGTCTGCTGTGTATGGATTGGCTTATATCTATAGTGGTGGATCTTATATTTATAGGAATTTTCAGAAAAGCGGGATAATGGAGCTGAATAATGCAACTGTTGCCGGTTTGCCCCTGCCCGTCATATTTTTGATTATTCTATATTTTTCAGCATGGTTGCTGCTTCATCGCTCCGTTCATGGTCGAAGATTTTATGCCATAGGCAGCAATAAAACAGCCGCCCTGTTCTCAGCCATCCCTGTAAAAAAATATATTATTGCCGCATTTGTTATTTGTGCTGTACTAAGTTCATTTACAAATATGGTTCAGATAGCCGCACAGGGAAAGGGGTATCTGAAGGGTGGATTGATGCTGTTAATGCCTTCATGGGCTGCAGTTTTTGTAGGGATTTCCATTTTTAAGAAACCAACAGTATACGGAACCTTTTTAGGAGCCTTTCTTATTTCAATAATGCAGAATGGTTTTACTCTTATGGCTGTCCCTTTTTATTTTATGGATCTTGTAATAGGTATAGTCCTTATTTTTTCTATCATTATTTCTGGATTGGAATTTACGGGAAAAAAGAAGAGTCAGGTTTTGAAAAAAGGAGAAATCAATGCAGCATCGTAGAACCGGTATCGCTACACTTTTTAAACCGAATCTAATTCTTTTATGGGTCTTATTTCTTATGGTTCTGTTTTTCTCTACCCAGTCTCAGGCATTCAGATCTGTTGACAATCTAATGGAGATCTTACGCTCCTGTGGGATCATTGCTTTGATGGTATTAGGTGTAACATGGATTGTTGCCAGTGGAGAAACTGATATCAGCTTTCCGGAAATTGCCGGTTTCGCCAGTATGATGACTGCTTTAATGGTCAAAAATGGAATGATCTGGGGAATGGCAGCCATGGTGGCTATCCTTTCCGGGATACTCTATGGATTATTGAGTGGAACCCTTATTACCAGATTCAGATTTCCTGCCCTGATTGCCACGATTGCCGTAGGAAGTCTGGCTAAGGCAGTGGCTAATATTATTAATAAGGGCCAGCCTCTCTACCTGATGTCTATTGATCCGACTGTTCAATTTCTTGTTTATGGAAAGGTTCTTGGACTCCCTGTTCTTTTTCTATTGGTCGTTGTCATTTACGGGATAGCTGCCTGGATACAGGATTATACTACTACGGGACAGCATCTCTATGCTCTGGGTGAAAATCGAAAGGCTTCACTTGAAGCGGGGATCAAAGAGAAAAAAATAATAATGAGTTTCTTTGCATTATCAGCCTTACTTGCATCATTCAGTGGAGTGCTGTTGGCAGCATCATTCAGTTCCGGTCAGCCTCGAATCGGCAGTTCTTTTTTTATTGACGGATTAACAACTGTTTTTCTTGGTGCCATGATTATAAAGGCCGGTAAACCCAATGTCATTGGTACGCTGATCGGAGCCATAATTATTTCTGTATTGAGTAACGGTATAACTATGCTGGGAGTTCCCTATTATATTGGATCGATTATCAAAGGGATTCTGATGATTGCCGGTGTTACGGTGATTGTATTATCCAGAAGAGGAATTATTAAATAGCAGATTGAGAATATATTGAAGATCTTGAGGCTGTCTCATAAATAATGAGACAGCCCTTTCTTTTTATAATAGGGATCTCATATAGGATAGAGAACTCTCTGTTTCACTCATAGAATCTCCGGTTCCTTCATACTCGATGGAAATAAAGCCCTCATATTTTCTATCAATAAGTATCTTAACCATCTCTGGTAGATTGATTTCTCCCCCACCTGCTATGGTTCCTGTCATTTTGTGTCCAGTTTTCGAAGATTGCTCTCGTGACAAATCCTTTTCAACAATCTGGCTGTAATTTGAATTTTTTTCACTAACAAAGTCTTTAAAGTGAACATATTCTATGTAGGGACTTAATTTTGAAATGGACGATATTGGATCTTCATCCGCCAGAAGAGGGTTTGCAGTGTCAAAATTCAGCCGGACACAGGGAGAATCAACAAGGTCAAGAATGTTTTTTACTTCTGATGAATGGCAGCTGTAGGGACCAATATTTTCAATAATCAGTTTCAGGTTCCGCTTCTCCGCTTCATCTGCTGCTGTTTTAATTCCGTTGACAATTTGAACTTTTGCATTCTGTTCATCTGGATTTGAGTCTCCTGCCAATATCCTGACAAAAGGCGCCTTGAGCTTTTCAGCAATATCCAGATCATGGATGAATTCTTTACTGAGTATACTTCCAGTTGTAGAGAAATCACTTAATATTGTGTAGCAGGATACTTTGATCTTTCTTTTCTTTAACTCTGCCAGCACTTCCTCAAGATTCTTCTCTCTTTCCATATAGTAACTGAGCAATTCTACATATTGTAATTTTTTCCTTGCTGCCCATTGTATAAATGAGAGTTGAGATAATTCTTGAGCCTGAATCATTCTGTCCATACTCCACATGCTTACTGAAGGTTTCATTTCCTCTCCTTAAAGATCATGACGTTGTTATGTATTGTAACATAATACAGTGAATACTCAAAATATCATTTGCTTTCAGTCGTCTCTATCTTCCGATTTATTTTTATCTATTTGATGAATTCAGTTGAAAAACTATTGCAATGGAAGGTGTTTTGAAATAATATCGAAAGTAAATAGAAAGTTGAATGTAAAACTAATGAAGAATTATATGAATAGAAAATACAAATACTTTCGAATGAAAGAAAGATAAGGAGAGGTCTATGGCAGAAATTGTTGTAATGCCGAAAGCCGGTAATTCAGTTGAATCCTGTATCATACTTGAATGGACAAAATCTGAAGGTGATACAGTCTCGGTTGGAGATGTTTTATGTGAGGCGGAAACCGATAAGGCTACCGTCACTGTCGAGTCGACAGCATCAGGAGTTCTTTTGAAACAGTTGTTTCAGGTGGATGATGATGTTCCTGTTATGCAGCCCATGGCTGTAATTGGTGAGGCTGGTGAAGATATCACTGCCCTGCTTGCTGAATTGGGAAGCGGATCTGCGGATTCTTCTCAGGCATCGGATGCTGCTGTAGAATCTCCTGCCGCAGCCGAAGCCTCTCCTGCAGAGCAGTCCGCTGTTCAGGCATCACAGGAAGTTGCAGCCGGAACATCCGGTTTTGCTTCACCCCGGGCCAGAAATCTGGCAGCCGCCAAGGCTGTCGCTCTTGATAAGATATCCGGTACCGGACCTGAAGGACGTATCGTGGAACGTGATGTTCTGGCCGCTCTTGAAGGTCAGGCTCCCCTGACTCCCGCTGCCATGGAAGAATTGATCCGCAGCGGTAAGACAGCCCCTGCCAGAGGAACCGGTCTTGGAGGCCGTGTACTTAAATCAGATCTGCTTGATGTACCTGCAGCTTCTGCCGTGCTTAGTTCTGCGGCTGTATCAATGGACTTCCCCGGAGAAGCATCTGATATCAAAGTTAAGGGTGTCCGTAAGATCACAGCATCAAGAATGCTTGAATCTCTGACGCAAACTGCACAGCTCACCATGAATACTTCAGCCGATGCAACTCGTATTCTAGCTCTGCGTAAACGGCTCAAAAACTCTCCCGAAGAAATGGGACTGCAGAAGGTAACAATCAACGATCTTGTGATGCTTGTTACAGCACGGACTCTGAAAGATTTTCCCGAAATGAATGCCCACTTCCTGGGTGACAGTATTAAGCAGTTCAAGTCAGTACATCTGGGATGCGCCGTTGATACTCCCCGGGGACTGATGGTTCCTGTAGTCCGCTTCGCCGATACACTCAGCCTCAAAGAGCTGGGCACAGAAACTAAGAGAGTCTTTGGTAAATGCCTTGAGGGTCAGGTTGATCCTGAAGAGCTCACAGGCGGTACATTTACCATTACAAATCTTGGTGCCATGGGGATTGAAAGTTTTACTCCCGTACTGAATAAGCCGGAAGTCGGAATCCTGGGTGTATGCACCATACAGCCCAAACCCGTAATGAAGGGTGAGGATGTAGCTTTTATCCCTCATATGGGACTGAGCCTGACCTTTGATCATCAGGCAACTGATGGAGCACCTGCCGGACGTTTTTTGAAGGCACTTGTTGCAAATCTTGAAAATATCGATCTTGTACTGGCTCTGTAGGCAGAAGGGGTAAGAAGGATAGAAAATGGAACATTATGATCTGATAGTAATCGGAGCCGGACCTGGGGGCTATGTTGCCGCCGAGCGTGCCGGACATGCAGGCAAAAAAGTTCTGCTTATTGAAAAAGATAATCTGGGAGGCGTCTGTACAAACCACGGATGTATCCCCACCAAGAGTCTATTGAACTCTTCCAAATTGTATAAGAAAGCCCTCCATGGTGAGGCTTACGGAGTAATTGCCGGAAATGTAGAGTTCAGTCTTGAAAAGGCTATGGCCCATAAACAGGAGACAATCGATACACTCCGAAAGGGTATTGCCTTTCTGATGAAGACAAATAAGGTTGATGTTGTTTTTGCAGAAGCCGAAGTGGTATCAGCTAAAACAGTAAAGGCCGGCGGTAAAGAATATAGTTTTGATAATCTTTTTGTTGCCAGCGGCTCCACGGCCTTTGTCCCTCCCATTCCCGGAGCTGATCTGCCCCATGTTCTGACAAACGAAGGAATTCTGCAGGTAGCAAAACTTCCCGAGAATCTGGTTGTTATCGGTGGTGGTGTTATCGGGGTTGAGTTTGCATCCTTCTTTTCTGCTGTAGGTGTGAAAGTCACCGTTGTTGAGATGATGGATGAAATCATTCCCCTTATGGATGCCGATTTTTCCAAAGCCCTGCGCAAGAATCTCTCCAAAGTGGATTTCCATCTGAAGGCAAAGGTCACAAAGATCGATGCCTCCAATGTCTACTTTGAAAAAGACGGTGCTGAAACAGCACTACCCGCAGATATGGTTCTTATGTCTGTAGGCCGTCGGCCTCTGACTCTGGGTCTGGAAAAAATCGGTGTGGATGTGGCAGCTCAGGGTATCCGTGTGGATGAGCAGATGAGAACCAATCTCCCCGGCATTTTTGCCATCGGTGATGTGAATGGGTTATCTCTTCTGGCTCACTCAGCCTCCCGCATGGGAGAAGTTGCGGTGAATACTATTCTTGGAAAGTCGGACCTGATGCGTTACGGTGCTGTTCCCTGGGCTGTTTACACAGATCCCGAAGCAGCAGGCTGCGGACTGACCGAAGCTCAGGCCAGGGAAGAAGGATTCGAAGTCAAAACTGCTACTGTACCTATGCGTGCCAATGGCCGCTTTCTGGCAGAGCAGGGAAAAAAAGAACCCGGAATGTGTAAGGTCGTCGTAGAAGAGGGAAGTGGTCTTCTTCTGGGAGTCCATATGCTTGGTGTATACAGCTCGGAAATTATCCATTCGGCGGCAGCCATGATGGAGATGGAACTGAGAGTTCAGGATATTAAAGAAATTATCTTTCCCCACCCATCGGTGTCGGAAATTATTAAAGATGCCCTGTGGGCCTTATAATCAAGGAGAATAAAAATGGCACAGCAAATTACAGTAGATCCTAAGAAAATCAGAAAGGCGGATGTTATCAAACTGAAAGACATCCCCGTCAATCAGTATAAATCAAACATAACTGCGGAAACAAAAAAGTTCGGTAAGGACGGTCTGAAACGGGCGTACTACGATATGCTTATTATCCGTGAGTTTGAAACCATGCTTAATAATATTAAGCGTGAAGGTAATTATCAGGGAATTGAATATAACCATAAGGGTCCTGCTCACCTGGCTATCGGTCAGGAATCTGCCTATGTCGGACAGGCTCTGGCTCTGGACCCCGATGACTTTATCTTCGGATCTCACCGTTCTCACGGAGAAATCCTGGCTAAGAGCTTCAAGGCCGTTTATGACCTGGATGAAAGCAAACTGACTTCCACCATGGAAGGCTTTATGGGTGGAGATACACTTAAAGTTGTACAGGACCATCACAATGGTGAGTCTGTACGTGATACAGCTGAAAACTTTGTTCTCTATGGTGCTCTTGCGGAAGTTTTTGCCAGAAAGGCCGGATTCAACAGAGGTCTTGGCGGTTCCATGCATACCTTCTTTGCCCCCTTCGGCAGTATGCCCAACAACGCCATTGTAGGTGGTTCCGGGGATATCGCTCTGGGAGCCGCACTCTTTAAAAGAGTCAACAGAAAGAAAGGTATCGTTATTGCCAATATCGGTGACGGTTCTCTGGCTTGTGGTCCTGTTTGGGAAGGCCTGATGATGGCTGCCATGGATCAGTACAAGACTCTCTGGGACAAGGATCTGGGCGGAATGCCTCCTTACCTGCTGAACGTCTTCAACAACTTCTATGCCATGGGTGGACAGCCTGTTGGTGAAACCATGGGATTTGGAATGGCCGCCCGTCTTGGTGCCGGTGTTAATCCCGAAAATATGCATGCCGAGCGTGTAGACGGGTTTAACCCCCTCTCCGTAGCCGAGGCAACAGCCAGAAAGAAAGAGATCCTCCTGAAGGGAGACGGTCCCGCCCTTCTGGATACAATCACCTACCGGCAGTCCGGTCACTCTCCCTCGGATGCCTCTTCCTACAGAAGCAAGGATGAGATGGATGCCTTTGCAGCAATGGATTGTATTGTTGAGTTCGGTGATTACCTGAAGAAAAACAAGATTGTTACACAGAAAGAAATGGACGGCATGAAAGAGAAGGTTGTGAACAAGATAACCACAACCATGAAGCTCGCCATTGATGATTCTGTCAGTCCCCGCGTGGACGGACAGTTTATTGAATCTGTCATGTACTCCATGGGTAATATGCCTAAGATGGAAGAACGGGAAGCAGAGGTTCTGATGCCTCTGGAAGAAAATCCTCGTGTAATACAGCTTAAGAGAAAAGCACGTTACGGTTATGATGAATCTGGAAAGAAGCTTCCCGCCAATAAAACTTATGCCTTCAGAGATGGTATCTTTGAAGCCATGGCACACCGTTTTTATGAAGACCCCACCATGATTGCCTACGGTGAGGATGTAAGAGACTGGGGCGGTGCATTCGCCTGTTACAGAGGTCTTACCGAAGCCCTCCCGTACCACCGTTTTTTCAACTCTCCTATTTCTGAAGCGTCTATTGTCGGTTCTGCCGTCGGTTACGCCATGGCCGGTGGCCGTGCAGTTGTAGAGCTGATGTATTGTGACTTCCTGGGAAGAGCAGGGGATGAAGTATTCAACCAGATGCCCAAATGGCAGTCCATGTCAGCGGGTGTTCTTAAAATGCCTCTGGTATTAAGAGTATCTGTGGGTGCCAAGTACGGTGCACAGCACTCCCAGGACTGGTCTGCACTTGTTGCCCATATTCCCGGACTGAAAGTCATGTTTCCCGCCACTCCCTACGATGCAAAGGGTATGCTGAACCTCGCCTTGAGAGGAACCGACCCTGTGATCTTCCTGGAAAGTCAGAAAGTATACGGCGAAGCCGAACTCTTTGAAAAAGACGGAGTTCCTGAAGGCTACTATGAAGTACCTGAAGGTGAACCTGCAGTCCGTAAGGAAGGTAATGATCTGACTATCATGACCATCGGTGCAACACTGTATCCTGCCATGGATGCCGCAAAGGTTCTTGAAGAGAAGTACGGACTCTCTGTGGAAGTTATCGACCTCAGATTTATCAATCCCCTGAACTATGAACCCCTGGTGGATTCGCTTAAGAAAACAGGACGTTGTGTTCTGGTTTCCGATGCGACTGAGCGTGGATCATTCTCTCACAATGTGGCTTCCAATCTGACACGTCTGGCCTTTGATTATCTGGATGCTCCTCCTGTGGTTGTGGGTTCCAGAAACTGGATTTCACCTCCTGCTGAGATGGAAGAGATTTTCTTCCCCCAGATCAGCTGGATTCTCGACTCAATTCATGAGCAGATCCTGCCCTTACCTGGACATACTGTGGAAACAGTACAGACTAACGGTGACTGGGTTCGCAGATTGAGAGAAGGTGTCTGATTCGATTTAGACTGAAATCTTAGTTTTATTTATTTGTTTTATATCCTGCGAGAGTTATCATATGGCTCTCGCAGTTTTTTCTTTAAGGTCTATGGGTATGCCATATAGACCTGGGGATAAAGGCCTGAAAATTTTCAGGTCTCCCTGGCCGCTCTTTTAACTCCTTTTTAGAGCGGCCTTTTTTGCTTACAGTCAAAATTTCATCATCCAATCTACAAAACATTAAACTCATTGAAAAATAACTATCCCATTATGGACTCCTGTGTTATTCTTTTTTTGGTGAGTAGCAACTCACTTTTGTGGAAAAACACTTTAATTTATGTTTTTAGAAGAGTGTTTTTATCTTTACGGCATTTATAGGCCTAAAATTTGATGGATTATGAAAACTCTTTAATTTGCTTTTTGTAGAATATCTGTTATAAAGAAGGTTGGGCCGTTTGAGGAAAACAGGAGGACGCTTATGTCAGAACTAGCTATGGGAAACAAGGAAGTATTCTTAAGGAAACTTAAAAAGGAGACAGGCGATATTCTGGAGAGTCAGTTCAGAATAGATATCAATACCAAAGATAAGATTCTTGAAGAGTATTTTACCAAAGGATATCTTCCCCGCTGGTATTTTTACAGTAATACCGCCGACACTATTGCGCATCATATTTACATGCTTACTCATTTTCTGAATGCAAACAGCGATATGCTGAGCCAGTCGGGAATGAATGACAATTCCAAAACATATTTTATCAATGTAGGCCGTGATTACCCCGGTCGCCTTGCAAGAATTATTGAAAAAAACCTCTCCATGGATATTGTGGCCATGGACTCTGAGTCTACTGCCAGCGGACTGCGTATTGTCACCATTGATAAGCGAGGTGAAAACTATGTTGTCCTTACAGATGAGGAAAAGAAAAATGCAGACATCCTGCGGGATCATGTCATTACATACGGTAAGGAAAACAAGCTGAAATTCGCTCAAGAATTCCTAAATACTATTTCTCATAAATATATGAGGGAGGAACTTTCAGTTCAGCGCTACCCTGACAGAATCTTTCGTCATCTTCACCTTTTCGAAAAAGCCTCAGCAAGCAAAAAAATTGTTGTTGAATCATCTATAATCAATGACACACTCCGCCTCTCTATGTCCGGTATCAATCCTGAAAAGAACTTCATTTTTGAGGCTCTTAAGTATTTTAAGAAAAACAGGATCAATCTGGAGAGAAGTTATTACGACCTTTTCGGAAACGGTGAAAATCAGGTCGGTATCTTCTCAATCTATATTAAAACTCCTGCCATGCATTACAAGGACCTTGAAGAAATCATGAGAAAGAGTCTTTCAGACTTTGTCAATGTTCCCCATCTTTCAAGGGAAAACAGTATTGAAATGAGGATTGAGAATCTGATCAGGAAAATCTCTTCCTCCCTGACTGAAGAATCTCTTACTGTCTGTCTTGATGAACTTAAGACACTTTGTGCGGAGAATCTCAAACCCGGTTCTGAAATGGGAAACTTCTATCTCAACTCTGTAACAGATTTTCTGGAAGCTGCATCCATTGCCGGCCTGGCGGACAATCCCGCTATTCTGCGAATTCTTCTGGGATTCGAGCGGTTTGATGAGTTTTTTGTATCCTGTCCCAAGGATGGAAAGATAAAGAATGTACCCGGTTACAGAATCAAACATAGTACGGTGCGCGGACCTTCAAAAGGCGGTCTCCGTATCGACCCCATTGTCAACTTCTGTGAGGTCGCAGCTCTCTCCTTTATGATGACCTGGAAGAGTGCTCGCAGCCGAATCCTGTTCGGTGGTGCCAAGGGTGGTTTTATGCTTAATCCCAGGGAGTACGATCCCAGGAGTATGGACTTCTTTGATTCATTGAGTAACTTCGGCCGTTCCCTTTTTCTGGTGACAGGCCCGGCCAAGGATGTTCCTGCAGGAGATGTCGGATGCGGTGCAGATGAAATCGGCAGGATGTTTGAAGGATTCAAATCGGCACTACGTGACCTGGCACTGATGGTATATGGTGTAAGAGCCAATGTGACCATGATCGGAGATCAGATTATCTCTCTGGAAGAGGCAAGAATCCTTCTTAAGGAAGGTTTTAATATTGATTATACTGATAGCCGGATACTCAAAGAACTTGGTGCAAATCAGGATTATCTGGAACTTGTTGTGGCTGCGCAGATTACTGGAAAACCAAGAATGGGAATCAATGCCCGTACAGGTGCTACCGGACGTGGTATGTGTTATGCCACCCTGGCGGCAGTAGCCAATCTCTATCTGGAAGGAAAATGGGATGCCTCTGAATCACTGACAAAGAAAGAGGAAGCACTTCTGAAAAATATGGTTGGTATTGATGTTCCCTTTATTCTTAAAAAAGGCGGACTTGATATCATAACTTCTGATGAGTGGAATGAATTGCAGAGTTCAGTCTTTCCTAAACTTCTGAAGTCTAAGAAGATGGTTGTTCAGGGTTCCGGTAAGGTTGGAAGCTCTATTATCAGAGAACTTGCTGCCTATGGTGTCAATCTTGTTGCTGTATCCGATGCGGGTGGTGCCATTATTGGTAATAACCTTGATCCCGAAGATGTTATGGCATCAGTGAGAAACTCAATGGATCTGGAGGATCGTTCAGTCAGAGCCTCAGTCATTCATACCCAGAAGAATGTAAACGAAAAGATTTTAGGTGCCAGTGAAGGTTCTGCTATTCTGGAACTTGAATGTGATCTCCTTTTTCCTGCTGCTCTGGAAAATGCGGTAACCGAGAAAAATGCTGCCAAGGTAAAGGCAAAAATCGAGATATGCGGAAGTAATGGAAGTAACAGTTCCAAGGCAGAGAAGATTCTGCAGGAAAAGGGTGTCCTGGTTGTGTATGACTTTTTGGCAAACAGTGCTGGAGTTACGGCCTCCTATTTTGAATGGCTGCGTAATCATTATCAGAGAAGCCGTTATGAGGCTGAAAATATTTATGAAAAGGAATTTAATGATTCAGTCATGAATCCCTTTATCATGCCCGAATTCCTGGAGCGGATTAAATCAGTGCTTGCACAGGAGGAGTCTCCTGAGGTGACAGAGCAGTGGAATATGATTCTCCGTGACATTATGTTCTCAGCTGTGAATGAAGACTATGCCTTTGCCCGGGAGAATAAAGTCTCCCTCAAGGATGCCGGATTCATCAACAGCCAGATGCGTGTCCTGGCTGCAGCAATGACTAAAATGAACAGCCTTCAGGCCGCAGTTCTGGAAGAGTCTCTTTCAGAAAAACCAAGGCAGATGCTTAATGAATTTCTAAAACACCCGGAAATTGAAATCTTTAGAAATCAGGCAGGCTGATTCCCACTTTATTACAATTCGGCCGGGCTTGAAAGATTTGCTTTACGCTCGGCCGGCTTAGCTATACTATAATGCTATGTCCAAATACACCCTCTTACTTGCGGATGATGAACAGATCATCCGTGAAGGAATCAGCAGAAAGATAAACTGGGAAGAAGAGGGATTTAAATTCCTTCCCCCTTGTGAGGATGGAGAGTCCGCCATAGAGGCAGTCCGTGATTTTCAGCCTGATGTTGTTATAACCGATATCTGCATGCCGGGGAAAGACGGGCTCGAAGTAGCTCAATTTATTGCCGAAAACTCACCGGATACTCTGGTTATTATCCTTAGCGGATATGAAGATTTTGACTACGCCCGGCAGGCCATGCTGGTCAATGTTCATGAATATGTACTAAAACCTCTCAGCTCCCGGAAAATCCGTGAGCTTCTGGAGCGGATCAGGCAGGAGCTCTCCAGGAGAAAAGCTTTTCAGTTGGATATGAACAGACTCCTGCAGCTGCAGGAAGAACACCGGCAGGTGATCCGGGAAAGATTTCTGTGCAGGGTACTCAGCCGTCCCATAAAAACGGAAGAGATTCTTGAGTATCAGGATATTCTTCAGGGACAGATGCCGGCAAGTGATTACTACAGTGTTCTGGTGGTGGATCTTGATTCTCAGGATAAGCCTTCTCCCGGCGTACTTACACAGGATCTTTACCTTCTGGCAGTCCGGGAGGAAGTTGAGAAATTCAGAGAGAAGGTTCCCCGGATGCTTATCTGCCAACCACCTGAGCCTGCTGTCTGTATAATTCTGTATGATGATAAAGAAGCATCCCTTAATCATACTGCCCGATATCTGGCCGAACAGCTTGGCAGATCAATTTCTGTCCTTCCTGACTTTACCATGTCTATCGGTCTGGGTGGTTCAGTGCATGGAATGTCTGAATTGCACCTCTCAACCAGGCAGGCATATCAGGCTCTTGAAAACCGCCTTATTATGGGAAACAGTTCGGTCTTCCTGTTTCAGGATTCTGTAGACAGTAATGCCGACAGGCACAACCGCTTCCTTCAGAATGCAGACAGATTAATGAATGCATTGAAACAGCAGTCCGCCGATTCAGTCTCTGATCTGGTAAAGGATTTTATATTTATTCTCCGGGACAGTGGTTTATCTCCGGTTCGTATCCGTCTTGAAATTGCAAAATTCACATTTCGAGTCATTGATTTCCTGGGAAGCCTGGAAGACAGTCTTTCATTTGATGACCTGAACAGGCTGAGTGAGTCTCTGGCTGGCATACCAGGTCTTGAAAATATAGAATCTGTTGAGGATCGCCTTGTATCCTGCCTGGGAGAAGTTTCAGGCCTTCTGAAAGAGAACAGGCGGACATTCCCAGAGAAGAAAATCAATGAAATCCAGGCCTATCTTGAAAAAGAGTATACTTCTGCAGATATTACAGTGGAAAAAATTACATCTCTTTTCTTTATAAGTCCCAGTTATCTGAGTAAACTGTTCAGACAGTTTATGGATAAGACCTTTGTTGAGTATCTGACAGGGCTGAGGGTCTCCAAAGCCTGTGAATTACTTAAAACCAGTGATAGAAAACTTTTTGAGATAGCGGAACTTGTGGGCTATTCTGACTCTCGCTATTTCTCCAGTTTATTTAAGAAAAACACCGGTATGACTCCCTCTCAATACAGGAATAAATTGTGAGAAATTATTCCAGAAGGACCAGCTACAGTATCAGGAATCAGCTTATATGGAGTTTCTCAGCCATGCTGGTTCTGGAACTCCTTGTATTTGGAATCACAACCAGCATTCTTTTTGAACGGACTCTTAAAGAGAACAACAACAATTATGTTTCACAGATGATTCATCAGATGAATGGAATCATAGATAACTATATCTCCTATATGGACGATATCTCATCTGTTGTCATGCAGCATGAAGATGTGCAGGAGTATCTCTCTTCTCCCAGCCTCTCAGACATAAGAGAGTCTCTCAAACCGGGAGTGCAGGGCTTTCTCTACTCTATCAAGGAGATCCGCAGCGACCTGGTTAATCTTATTCTCCTGTTTGAAGATGGGGATTTTATCAGCTCGAATCCTGAAGATGTACTCAATGACGCCTTTGATTTCAGAAATGAAGATTGGTATCAGAAGGCGGGGCTGCAGTTTCAGAAACCATATATCACATCATCACATGTTCAGAACCTGCTGGAAGGGCAGTATCCATGGGTGAACTCAATAAGCCGTTCCTTTCACCTGAATGGAGAGAAGAAGGGAATCCTGCTGCTGGATCTTAACTATGATGTTATTCAGGAACTCAGCAGTAATGTGGAGATAGGTGAGAAAGGATACATCTTTATTATCAATCCCGAGGGGGAAATCGTTTATCATCCACGGCAGGACCTGATTTACAACGATCTGAAACATGAAAAAATAGAGCAGATTCTGAATTTGAAAAAAGGCTCTCTTCTTTCGAGAGTCGATGATGAGGATATTCTGTATACCTTTGGCAGTTCGGCGCAGACGGGCTGGACCATAGTGGGAGTCTCAAATGTGAAAGAGCTCCTTGCAGGCCGGCGGGAGCTTCAGAATTTTCTCTGGCTTTTGACTCTACTGACTTTTTCCATTGTTATACTCATCTCCACTCTCATCTCAGGGAGAATCGTTCAGCCTATAGAGAGCCTGCGTAAGTCCATGCAGGAGGTGGAGAAAGGAAATTTTGATATTAAGATAAACGTGCAGTGTGATCATGAGGTTTATGATCTGGCCGAAGACTGTAATATTGCTATCAAGAAGATAAAAGATCTGATGGTTCAGAATGAAAAGGAGCAGGAGCTAAAGAGAAAGAATGAATTCAAGGCTCTTCAGGCGCAGATCAATCCCCATTTTCTCTACAATACTCTGGATTCAATCATATGGCTCATAGAAGGTAATGAGAATGATGAAGCCGTCAGGATGACCGAAGAGCTGGCGGATTTTTTTAGACTCAGTCTGAACAAGGGGAGAGAGATTATTCCCATTCGCCAGGTCATAGAACATATTTCATCCTATATGGTTATTCAGCAGATGCGATATAAGAACAAGATGGATTATCGAATCCTTGTTGATCCGGAATTATACTCCTTTTATTCATTGAAACTGCTTCTTCAACCTCTTGTTGAGAATGCAATCTATCATGGAATCAAGAATCAGAAGAAAGAGGGGATGATCACCATCAAGGCTGTAAAAGAGGGTGAAGTTATCAGGTTTTCTGTAGAAGACAGCGGGCCCGGGATCGACTCTGATACCCTTGAGCAGCTTCGGGCTGGAAAAATACCTGCCTCCTCACGCAGTGGAATGGGCCTGCAGAATGTTCAGGAACGTCTGCATATATTTTTCGGAAAGGAATATGATCTGTTTTTTGAAAGTGAAGAAGGACATGGAACCTGTATCGGATTCACCATTCCCTTTATCAAGGAGCCACCGGTATGAAACCGAGTAAGATCATCTCGCTGAATATCCTCATTGTATTTGCTGTACTTCTGATGTATTTTTTCTCTACCAATATGAATTTCTTTTCTGTATTCAACAGGGAATATGATGTGGTTCTTGTTATGAAAACGACTGAAAGAATCAGCGAATTCTGGGTAATTCTTGAGAAGGGTGCTATTCAGGCCGCAGAAGATCTGGGGGTTAATATCACGATTAACGGACCGGACATGGAGGACAATATTCAGCAGCAGATAAATATTATGGAAGAAGTTATTGAGAGTAAACCTGATGCAATCATACTTGCTGCAACAGATTTTAATCGTCTTGTTCCTGCAGCAGCCATGGCCAGAGAAAAGAAAATTGATCTTCTCACTGTAGACTCGTTTATCTCCAGTAATGATTCACAATGCGAGATAGGCACAGTCAATATTGCTGCCGGGGCCAAGCTTGGCGGCTATATGACGGGGCAGCTTAATGCCGGAGATACTGTGGCAATTATAAGTTTTGTTGCAGACAGTTCTCCTGCAATTGAACGGGAAATGGGAGTCCGGTCCGCTCTGGGTGAACAATTTAAAATCCTGGATACTATTTATACTAATAACAATATGAATCTTGGCTATTCTGAAACAAAGCGGATTTTATCGGAATATCCTGAGCTTAAAGCCATAGCTGCATTGAATGAAAATTCTGCCGTAGGTACCTACAGGGCTATAAAAGATTCAGAGAGGGCAGGGGATATTCTTTTCGTAACCTTTGACAGCGACCTGGAGCTGATACAGGGGCTTGAAGATGGAATTATCAAGGCCACCCTCGTACAGAAGCCATATAATATGGGATATCTTGCAGTTCAGAATGCATATTATTTGATTAAAGGAAGATCTGTACCTCCCTCTATTGATACAGGCTCTGAACTGATTTCCAGAGAAAATATGTATGATATCAAGAACCAGAAACTTCTTTTTCCCTCAAAATAGAATCTCAGATTTTCTCATTTTTTTAATCTGAGAAGTGTAAAATTCTCTAACTTTCACTGTAACAGTGCTGAATTTTGAACATTTTGTACTGAATCTTCGCTTACGGGATTCCAAAACCGGGTTTAATCTGATTTCAGTTCAGGGTTTCTCCTGAAGTATTTTTTTATTTTTTCAAAGGAGTAAATATGAAAAAATTTCTAGTATTGCTGGCTATGGTCTCGGTTTTGTTTGTATCTTGCCAAAAAAAAGAAGCTGCGGCACCCGAAGCAAAAGTTGAGGAAAAGAAGGAAGAGATCGTTATCGGTGCTCTGATCAGAAACACTGATGAACAGTTTGTTGCTGACTATGCTGATGTTCTTAAAGGACTTGCTGCCGATGCCGGTGTAACCCTGAAACTTCAGGATTCACGTGGTGATATGGCTGCTCAGCTTGACCAGATGAATACTCTTCTTGTACAGGGTGTAAAACACTTTGTTGTTGTTGCTAACGTATCTGAAGCTACAGAAGATATGGCTAAAGCCATCCACGCCAAGGGCGGATCTGCAGCTTTCTCAAATATTCAGCCCTCTGTTGAAGCCCTGAAAGTTGGACCCAACTTCTTCCTGGCTTCCTCTCCTGAAACTGTAGCCGGTACTTTTCAGGCTCAGATTCTTGACGAGTATTTCACAGCTAACCCCGAGAAAATGGCTAATGGTGATCCCGATGCCATCGATGCAGTCTTTATTTATGGTCAGCTCGGACATCCTGCACAGGTTTACAGAACTAATGCAGTAAAACAGGGTCTGATTGACGCTGGTTACAAATTGAATGTTGTTGCAGAAGACACAGCTAACTGGAAACCTTCTGAAGCACAGTCAAAAATGGACGCATGGATTTCTGCTTACGGCGGTGAGTTTGATGTAGTAATTGCTAACAATGACGGAATGGCTCTTGGTGCAGTTGAATCTCTGATTACTAACGGTTATATGGATGATCCTAATGATCCTACAAAAGACATCGATGGTGACGGACTTGTTCTGAGCATTCCTGTTGTCGGTGTTGATGCAACTCAGGTTGCTGTAAAAGCCATGGATGAAAAGAAACTCCTCGGTACAGTTCTTCAGGATGCAGTTGGACAGGCTACTACAGCTTTTGAACTGGCAATGATGATGGCTACTGAAGGTTCTGCAGCCGGTAAATCTGCTTGGGGAATTGCTCCTCTTACAGCTCCTATTGCAGAAGCTCCTGCTAACGACGCAGCTATTGTTGGACAGTGCTACCTTGTACCTTTCAAGGCTGTTACCATGTCTAACTATAAAGAGTTCATGCAGTAGATTTTAGACTTTAGTCTTTATTCTTTGGTACCCGGTGTATGCCGGGTACCATTTTGTCAGAATCCGGAAGCGTTCTGTTTCCGGATTTCTATTAAAAAAATTGTTTAGGAAAATATTATGTCAAAGCAGCAGGAGTACATCCTGGAAATGCACAACATATCCAAATCATTTCCCGGAGTTAAGGCTCTGGATAATGTAAGCCTGAAGGTCCGTCCCGGTACTGTTCATGCCCTTATGGGAGAGAATGGAGCCGGGAAGTCCACCCTTATGAAATGTCTGTTTGGAATGTACACCAAGGACGAGGGTGAAGTTTACCTGAATGGTGAAAAAGTTGATTTTCATAGTGCCAAGAATGCACTGGAATCAGGTGTTTCAATGATTCATCAGGAACTCTCAAATGTTCCTGATCGCTTTGTGATGGAAAACCTTTGGCTGGGAAGAGAACCTCTGCACCGCATTGGACCCCTGGCTCTGGTCGATCACAAGAAAATGTACAATGATACTGTAGAACTCATGAAAACTCTTGATATGGAGATAAATCCCAAGAGTAAAATGAGTGATATTTCAATTTCCAACCAACAGGGATGTGAAATAGCCAAGGCTGTTTCTTATAGTACCTCCGTTGTTGTTATGGACGAACCAACTTCTTCTCTTACGGAGACAGAGGTAAATCATCTTTTTAAAATTATCAATAATCTGAGAGATCAGGGTGTTGCTATTATATATATATCACACAAAATGTCTGAAATATTTGAAATCTCTGATGAAATTTCCGTAATGAGAGATGGACAACTGGTTGCCACAAAACCGGCTTCTGAACTGGATGACGATAAACTTATCAATCTGATGGTAGGACGGGATATGACCCACCGTTTTCCCCCTATCGATTTCAATGTCGGTGAAGAAACAGTATTGAAAGTTGACAATCTGACCGCCCTGAATCCCCGTTCTTTCAAGGATATATCCTTCGAATTAAAGAAAGGTGAGATCTTGGGTATCGGTGGATTGGTGGGTGCTCAGAGAACTGAGCTTGTAGAAGCTATCTTCGGTATGCGTGGCATCGCCTCGGGGATGATCGAAGTTCATGGAAAACATGTAAATATTAAAAGTCCAAAAGAAGCTATCGGTCATGGAATCGGGCTAATTACTGAAGACCGGAGAGGTACAGGAATTTTCCCCCTCCTCTCTATTCTGGATAATACTTCAATTCCCTCATTGGATGATTACTTGAAAAAGAGTCATCTCCTTAACCACAAGAAAATCGAGACTGATTCGGTTAAGATGAACAAACAGCTGAGAACTAAGACTCCAAACTACCATACACCCATTCAGAATCTGTCCGGGGGAAACCAGCAGAAGGTTATTGTTGCCAGATGGCTTATGACTTCTCCTGACATCCTGATAATGGATGAACCCACAAGAGGGATCGATGTGGGCGCTAAGTATGAAATCTACCTGATTATGACTGAGCTTATCAAACAGGGGAAATCAATTATTATGGTGTCTTCCGAGATGCCTGAACTTCTCGGAATGGCTAGTAGGATCATGGTTCTATGTGATGGTAAAAAAACAGGAACTTTGACTAGAGAAGAGGCAAATCAGGAATCTATTATGCGGCTGGCCGCTCAATTTTCATAATCATTAGGAGTATAATTCGATGGAAAATACGAATAGTAAAATTGCCGGCATTAAGATTCCGGCTAAATTAAAAAATATCTTAAGTACACATACAAGTCTGATCACTTTCATTGCGATGCTCATCTTTTTAGGTGTCATTACAAATGGAGCTGCTCTGAGAATCGGTTCTCTACAGAACCTTGTTGTTGCAGAGGCAGTTAGAGCGTTTGCTGCTCTGGGTGTTGGAATGATCATCATCACTAGAGGTATTGACCTCTCTTTAGGTCAGGTTATAGGCCTTTCAGCATGTGTAGCATCATCCTTTTCACAGACTGCTGACTACAACAGTGCTTTGTATGCAGGTCAGGAGTTTGCTCTTTGGGTCCCTGTCGTTGCCGGTATTACAGTTGGTGCTTTGTTTGGTCTATTTAATGGTATATTAGTGGCATATGGAAACATTCCTCCCTTCATTGCTACCCTGGGTTCCATGTCCATAGCCCGCGGATTTAAGCTTATTTATACACAGGCCTCTACACTGGGGTCTCTGAAGAATGAGTACAAAGTTATTTCACAGGGATTTCTTGGTCCCATTCCTTATCTATTGCTTTATGTGCTTGTCGCCGCCTTTGTTATCTGGGTACTGATGAACCATACAAAACAGGGAAAAAGCATCTACGCCATTGGTGGTAATGCCATGGCAGCCAAGGTTTCCGGTATTAACGTAAAAGCCCAGTTGGTCAGAGTGTACCTGTATGCAGGTATCCTTTATGGAATCGCAGGTATTCTTCTTTCAGCACGTCTTGGACTGGCTAACCCTCTTACAGGGAACGATATGGAGTTGGATGCTATTGCGGCTGTAACAGTTGGTGGTATCTCTCATGCCGGTGGTGTGGGTACAGTCGGTGGTATGATGATCGGTCTTATGACCCTGGGTCTTATCAACTTCGGTATGACCTTCCTGGGTGTAAACTCCTATTTCCAGTTACTTGTAAAAGGTGGAATTATCATTCTTGCCGTTTATATGGATATGAGAAAACACTCTAGAAAAGAATAAAAAAGAAATAACTCCTTTTAACCCGCAGGCTTCCTCCTTTGCCTGCGGGTTTTTTCTTTATAAGAGTGTACAGATGGTCATCAGTCAAAAATTAGTCTGAACCGAAATAAAGCATCATCTTTATACCACATGGGGAAATTGGTTCCCCAGAGGTTATTGTGCAGGTTGAAATGGAAACCTTCTGAAAGAACAGGCTGCTTTGTATCAAATTCCAGTATACGTGGACGGCCGGGGCTTACCAAGGGTGCATCCAGGCTCTCAATTTTCAACTGGCCATCTCTTCCTTTGTAGCAAATACCCCTTTGAACGGCATGAAGGGCTCTGTTCCCGTTGTGGATCACATCGAAAGGTGATATCTCTTCACCCATTTTGTCCATGAACCAGGATTGCGGATCACCCGGATTCATCGGGAATGATATCCATGAGGCTTCGGGCATCCTGTTTGCCTGTTTTTTGAACCACAGCAGTTCCACTTCCAGGTCTCCGGTATCCCGGGTGAACCGGAATGTTGTCTGGATTTCTGCAGGAGCACCGTATTCTGAAACAGCTTCAGGCGGCATGATGGATTTTACGAGGACACAGATGTCCCCGGTATTTTCTTTCAAGTAGAATTCCGGTTTCAACGGCTGATAGAATCTGTGGGTCAGGTGATCCAGATCCTCCATTCCGGGCTTACTGAAGTCCGGGACAGCCCACTCCCGGGTTTCATCCCTGTTGATGGTGTATCTGTTCTGAAATTCCTCATAGGATGCTGCCGAAAAGGTCTCATACCGGAATAATCCGATTTGCTCCCCGGGATTGCACCACTCCTTCTCTGTCTTTGTATCCACCAGGGAACAGACAGCACCGGTTTCCGGGGAGAAGGATACTTTGAACCTTCCAAGCTGTTCTATCTCGGGAGGATTAACAGCTCTGTAGCCATCTGTTGAGGAGCGGCGGGGAATGATAGCCTGAAGAGCATCTTCCGCTTCCTTTACCATCCGGGAATCGGAAAGGCAGGATATACTTTGCTCCAGATAGGAGCGTTGTTCGACCCAGGACTGTTCCATTTTTTTCCATGATGAAGCAATGTTGTCCGGGCTTGTCATTCTGGCAGCTTCAAAGTCTATCCGGGAATAATTCCGGTAATCTTTCAGATGGGTTTTCTCATCCAGTCCCCATGTATGCTCAGGAATAAACAGCAGTCTCTGTGAGAAGCTGTCAATCTCAGGAGCTGTCAGGGAGAACCCCGAGTCACGCCATTTCTTCCGGAGACGACACAGCTGCCTGAAAGCAGCCGTTTTTCCGGGATCAGTTCCAGCTCCATGAATCCAGGTGTCTCCGATCTCTTTTGTGATGACCGGAAGGTTTTGTGAAAATGGCAGAAGCCTCCGGGCATACCCGTCAAGGGTGGACGCCTTGACCCGGCAGTGTTCATACTCCTTTCGAAGGGCATTGAATAATTCGGACAGTTCGGTCCCCGAGGGAGGACTCTGGTTATCTTCCGCGTGGGCGAAGTACAAATGGTCCTTCATCCCTTCAAGCTGGGTAAAGCGGCCGTAACCGCTCACATAATTGACAATCACTTCACTGCCTTCGGGAGATTGCCACCGGAACAGAGGCGGGAGATCGGCAGTCCTTGAAGCGGGATTCACACCTAGATGGAGAAATCTGACCCCTGCCTCAGCCAGGAGGGGGATAATGGCCCGGCAGTGTCCGGGGACATCGGTCATTTTTGCGGCAATGGTTTTTTTTCCAAACCGCTCATCCAGCCTTTTGGACAGGGACAATCCGGCTTTAAACAGATCGGGGTCCATCAGTTCCGTATGTGTTGTGAAGGGGAGAGCATGCCAGACGATCTCCCCGGACAGAATTGCCTCTTCCATCTTCTTTCTCATAGAGGGAGTGCTCTTCTCCAGGAATTCATGGATCAGCCAGGACCCTGTTGTCCAGATAAATCGGTCCGGCCCCTCATCCTGTCTTTTTTCTTCCGCAAGCTCCAGGGCCCGGGGGATGAAGCTCTCCATATAGTCCCGGATCACATTTTCTGCCGTAGCGGTGAATCCGATATCCAGGTGGGTTTTGAAAACCACGTGTATAGTGCTGTTCTTTTTCATAGAGACATTTATCCTTTGACCGCTCCGCTGGCAATGCCCTTGATGATGTATTTCTGCATGAACATATAGAAAATCAGCATGGGGGCAATAGCCAGGACCATCATGGGGAACAGATTGGTCCAGTCTGTGCTGAACTGGCCGATATTTCTGAATACTTCAAGCAGAATCACCGCCTTTTCCCGGCCTTGAAGGAATAGAAGGGGAGTGAGAAAGTCGTTCCATATGCCCAGGGATTCCAGGATGATCACTGTGGCTACTGCCGGTCTCAGGAGGGGAAAGGTGATGCTCCAGAATGTTCTGAAGACACTGCATCCATCTATGTAGGCCGCTTCGTCGAGCTCCGCGGGTATTGTTCTGATAAATCCGGTGAAGAGAAATATTGAAAAAGGAACATGGGTGAAACTGACAATCAGTATGACACCGATCAGTGTATTCATAAGTTTTAAAGATATGACCAGCTTGTACAGAGGGATGAGGGCCATATGATAGGGAATCATAATCCCCGCCAGTATCCCGAAGAACAGTATCCTGTTCAGCCTGTGATTCCGTCTGGCCAGAGGGAATGCCGCCATGGAGGAGAGGATGACAAGGATAAAAACTGATGAGGCGGTTATGGTAAAGCTGTTTCGGAAGGCTTTGGGATACTCCATGGCTTTCCAGGCCTTGATGTAGATATCAAAACTGATACGGTCGGGAAGTCCCAGTGGGTGGGCGATGGCTTCTGCCGGAGTTTTAAAGGTCGTCACGAGGAGATAATAAACTGGTATGGCCATCACTGCAGCCAGGCCGATCATAAAAAATTCGAGGATCATGTCCCATTTTTTCTGAGACCGAATGGGTGATAGAAAAGGACGGATGACTAATTTATTTTTAAAAGCGACTTCTTTCATTGCAGTTTATCCTCTCTGCCTTTCAGGTATTTAAGCTGTATAAGGGATATTGCGGCGATAAAGAGGAACATAACAATTCCGAGGGCGGAACCGTATCCGTATCGTCCTTCTGTAAATCCCTTCTGTATCAGAATTGTTCCGATGGTTTCTGTTGCATGTCCCGGACCGCCGCCGGTCATGGCAAAGACGATATCAAAAGCCTTGAAAGAGCCGATCATCACAATCATACAGGTGATTGTCAGGGCTGGCGCCAACATGGGGAATGTAATTTTAAGAAACTGCTGAAACCAGCCGGCACCGTCGATTTCGGCCGATTCATACAGATCGTCCGGGATGGACTGCAGGTTTGCAAGATAAATAACCATAGACCATCCGCAGCCCTGCCAGACCTGGGTGAAGATGATGGAATACAGGGCTATATTCGGGTTTCCCAGCCAGTTCACCCGTGCCAGACCGAGGGATTCCAGGATATTATTCAGCAGCCCGTAATCTGATGAAGACATGATAAATGACCAGAGGTACCCCACAACCAGAATACTCAGGACACTGGGAGCAAAGAAAACCATCCTCAGAAAATTTCTGGACTTCAGATCCCTGTTCAGAACAACTGCCAGAGGAATAGCCAGACCGTTCTGGAATACCGTCAACAGAACCGCGAAGATCATCGTATTCCGGATGCCTGTCAGGATATCCTTGTCATGAAACAGCTTTATGAAATTTTCGAGTCCGATGAAATTAATTTCCCGGGAGTAGGCGGACCAGCTGGTCAGGCTGAAATAAAAACCGCCGATTACGGGATATACAAAAAAGATCAGATATCCTATAAGAGCCGGTACAAGCAATACTTCATACTGCATTTCCCGCTTGAGTAATGTCATTTTATTTTTCATTATTATTCCTGTTCGGATAAGAGAGCTGAAGCTCTGCTGAAATATCAGCAGGCTTCACTTTCTCCCGTTCAATACCCCGGCCCCCCGAGGGGGACAAGTTGAAGGACAGGCAGCTGGCTGCCTGGGGGAATTGAATAAATCCTTATATGATTATCTGTTTGCCTGTATTTCTGCTGCTTTGGCATCTACAGTCTGCAGAACTTCATTGATGGATTTTCCACCGGCTATGAACTCCTGCATAGATTTTCCGTATTCCATAATGATGGCCTGGGCACTGTACCAGTTGTTCCAGGGGCAGTACACATTCCCTTCGGCAAAGGCATCAAGACAATCTGAATATTCCGGTCCCAGATCACTTTTTACACCTTTTAAGAAGCTGCTGGAACTATTACCTTCCAAAAGGATTTCCTGTGCTGTTGTGCTTGATATTTTATCAAGAACAGCATAGGCGGTCTCTTTCACTTTTGAATCCGCATTGATGGCAAAAGCGGTTCCGGGACCTCCTACCAGCCATCCGGTTCCTTTACTCAAACCGGGGATGGGAAACATACCGAAGTTCCCCTCAGGATTCTTGGCTTTAAGGTCTCCCTCCGCCCAGGGACCGGATTCCCACATGGCCGCTTTACCCGAGGCAAACTCATCCTGTGCCCGGG
Organism: Oceanispirochaeta sp. M1; assembly: GCF_003346715.1. NCBI lineage: Bacteria > Pseudomonadati > Spirochaetota > Spirochaetia > Spirochaetales > Spirochaetaceae > Oceanispirochaeta > Oceanispirochaeta sp. M1. The sequence continues at coordinate 123,176 of NZ_QQPQ01000002.1, read as the reverse complement.
AGTAATCGATACCCAGCATTTCGGGAGTGATAAAACCACGGTCTACTATGACTGACCAGGATTCCACAATTTCCGTCCAGCTTTCGGCCATAAAGGCTTCTCCATTGTTGAAGGCTTCATCAAAGTTACTGTTTGCAGGGTCTGAATAGAACTCATTCAGAACCATGGCGATAGACTGTTTCATTTGGGGTTCCCAGGATTTGGCTCCCATAATCTGGGGTTTCACACCGTTGTCCTGCAGTGTCTGATGGATGTCCATCCATTCATCAAAGGAAGCAGGGGGAGTCAGATCATACTGGGCAAAGATGTCTTTATTATACCAGATCCCCTCAAACCAGGAGAGGAGAGGTGTGGCATAGATTCCACCTTTATAGCGGAAGGGTGAGAGACCCGATTCGTGATAGCGGTCTACAAATTCCTGATCACTCAGATCCTGCAGGTATCCCGCCTGGGCAAGACTCTTTACCTGAGCTCCCACTTCAATTAGATCGGGACCCTGTCCGGCTGCCAGTTGAGTATTGAGAATACTGTCATACTGATCATTGGAGACAAACTGGTACTCTACTGCCGCTTCCGGCAGTTCTTCGTTCAGATACGACATCAGGGATTTCATTCTTTCTTCTGTGCCGATTCCCATGATCTTTACTTTTACAGCTGCTTCTTCACCGGCAGCATCCTGCTGACCTCCTGCGAAGACTCCTCCCGCGATGAAAGACAATAGAATAACTGCGGTCATAATTTTACGTAACATACTTTCTCCTTTTCGGATTTTATGTGTCCGCCCGTCGGCGGATGGTTGATTTATCCCGGGATGTTTAAATTATACCTTGTTCCCATTATCCCGAAAGAGAAACATATTCTCATTTCTGGCAGGATATTAAGATAAGCGGCAGGATCAGAGCCTTGATTTGTACTCTCTGGGAGTGGTGCCGACATATTTTTTAAACATTTTACTGAAATACCCGGGGGTCTCATAACCCACCTTAAGGGCGACTTCATAGGTTTTGTCATTGGATTCATGAAGGAGTTTTTTGGCTTCTTCTATCCTGTGGGCTGTAAGGTAATCCCAGATATTCAAACCTGTCTCTTTTTTAAAGAGGTAGCAGAGGTAGTTTCGACTCAGACCGACATCCACGGCAATATCCTCCAGCCCAATGGGTCTGCTGTAATTATTTTTCATATAGAGCCGGACCTTTTCGATGAGTCGGCTGTTTTCATCCCGGGAAGTCGAATGAGATACTGTGATAATCCTTTCTGAAGGGGAGAAAAGCCGGTTATTGATCAGTTTCATAATAGTTTGATAGGCATCATTCAATGTGTCCAGATCGTACTGACATTCACTTACAACAATTAAAGGCTTTGTACCGTCTCCTTCTGTAATGTTTTGTGATATTGCTTCAGCACTGTACTGCCCGAAAGTCTCATAGTCCTGATCATTCCCACAGCAGATAAGGACAACCCACTCTTCGGGACTTTTCCTGAATACAATACTCCTTCCGTCTATACCGGAACATTCGGAAACTGAGTTTCGTATTTCCCCGTCACCCTTCTCTGTTTCTGAAATTACAAGGAGATACCAGCAGGTATTCTCTGTATCCATATCCATTTTTTTCAATTCCGTTAATATATCCTGAACGTCGGCTCCGGGAGACAGGAGCCTTGAGAGAAGCTGCTCCTTTTCTCTCTGTTTGCTCTCGCTCAGCTGTACCTGCATCCTGACAAAATTGTTTTTCCTGCTTCTTTCTGATTCAATCAGTCCTGATAGCCTCTGTATCTCTTTAATCATTTTTGTCTCATCCAGGGGTTTCAGAAGATATCCTGAAGCTCTCAGAGAGAGGGCTTTCTGAGCATACTCAAACTCTCCGTAGGCACTCAAGATAATGACTTTCAGAAAGGGCCTGTTCTCTTTGATCCATTCCATCAGTTCAAGGCCGTCCATAACAGGCATTCTGATATCAACGATGGCAATGTCCGGTTCTTTTTCTGTAATAAGGGGAATCGCTTCCCGTCCATTACAGGCTTTTCCGACAATCTCCATGCCCAGTGAGGACCAGTCGATTGCCAGCTCCAGGTATTCCAGGGTCCATTTCTCATCATCCACAAAAAGTATCTTCATATCACCCTCTCTTCCATGAGGCAGGTATTGTTATCTCCACATGACAGCCTTTGTCCGGTTCACTGCTGCAGACCAGCCCATAGGGTGAGCCATACTTCAAGCGGAGCCTTTCATGGACATTCTTCAACCCTATACTGGAACTCGTATCCATTTCGTTTTCATTATTAAGATGCTCTCTGATCTTCTCCAGGTTATCCTTTTCCATTCCTGTTCCGTTATCAATCAATGCGATATGAATATCCTCATCTTTTCGGGTAATGCGGATCTCCACTTCTCCCGGAGACTCTTCTCTGAATCCATGGCGGATGGAGTTTTCAACAATGGGCTGAAGGATGAATTTGGGTACCATTGTACTCGCCAGGTTTTCGGGACAGTCAAGAGAGAGGGATACCATCCCCGGATACCGGTAATCCTGTATCTGCATGTATTCTCTGACATGTTCAATCTCCTGTTTTATCGGGACTGTTCCTTCTGTATCATAAGTGGCGTATCGGAGCATGTTCCCCATGAGGGTGACAATATGGTTCATTTCGGCTGTTTTACCGCATACGGCCAGGGATTTGATCAGCTGAAGGGTATTGAACAGGAAATGGGGATTGATCTGTGCCTGAAGAGCTTTTATTTTGGCATCTTTGTTTACAAGGTCCCGGGAGTACACATCCCTGTTCAGTTTATTGATCCTGTCCACCATCAGATCGATCCGGCCTGTCAGTTTTTCCATCTCATCATAACCGGGATCATACAGCTTCAGATCAAAATCCCCTTTTTCCACTTTTTCCATTTTTCTCATCAATCTGAAAATGGGTTCGGAGATCCTCCGGGATATAAACACAGATGTCAGGTACACCAGGAGGATACAGAGGATTATCAGGATAATAGAAAAAGCCCTTATGTTTTCAAGGTAATCCAGGAGTTCTTCTATGGGGCTCAGTGCTATGATTTTCCACCCTGTCACCTCTGAAGAGGAGAATACAGCAACCATCTTTCGGGATCCATCGTTGAGCATAAAATGCCCTTTATCCCGGCCCTTAAGATGGGAAAGGAGATTTTCAAGGAGGATGGCGTTATTTTCCGCCGGGATTGTGGAATAGATGAGTCTGTCATTGCTGTCCAGTACCAGGAGTGATGTCTTCCCTGTCAGTTTTACGGATTCATTGAAGGCTTCAATTTCCTGAATCTTGAGATTACAGAGCACCATGCCCAATCTGGTCCTCTCTGTATTCATATAGTCAATCACGGGGATAATTGCGGATATCACTTCACCCTTGTTGAGGCCCGAATCGTAATAGTATCCCTGAGGATGACTGCTGATGAAAGTGACCCGGGTATAACGGGAAAGGTCATGGGGAAACCACTCGGTTTCTAAGAATCGAAAATCCGGACGAACACTGGCATTGGTGTAATACTGCACCAGACCGTCATTACTCAGGATAATATAGTCTTTTATTTCTAAATTGAACTTCTGAATCCCTACCAGAAAATCCGAGACTTCCCGGTTATAAAAGAGCCTGTCTGCAAAATTGTCCTCTCTGAGGTCCTTCATAGGAGTAATCACAGTATCATTGCTGCCGATGATCCGCAGGTTGTTTTCTATCCGGTTGAAATAGGAATCAATATATCTCCTCTTCTGGTCAACGATCTGGGTGGAATACTCAAGAATCTCCCGGGTCATGGAATAGGATGTGTACTGATAGATGGAGAGGCTGATGATACCTATGGCGCTGATAAAGAGGATTGAAAAATAGAAGATCATGTGACTGCGAATGGAGCCTTTTTTTAAATTTCTCAACAGGATTCCTCACCGGTATGATTCAGCCTTACCATGTTAAGCCTGTAATTCTTAAAGATCAAACAATATATGTTTCTCTTTTTCATTCTGGCATAGAGATGTATTCAGGGAAATAGAACAATATTATTAATATCTCTTCTATATTACGCCTGCCGGTCCGGGACTATACCTGCCGGACTGCGCTGTCCCTCCGGTATATCAGGGAAGAATCAGATTGATCAGAGGATAGGCAGCCACGGTTATCAGTCCTGCCAGTACAATTGCAAGTCCGCTCATGGCGCCGATCAGTTCTCCCAGCTCCAGTGCCTTTGCTGTACCAATGGCGTGGGATGTGGTTCCCATGGCGATCCCTTTGGCTACAGGATGATGAATGCGGAAAAGGGCATAGACCGGTGCATAGATGATAACTCCGGATACTCCGTTAAATATTATAGCAATCATTGTTATACCGCTGATTCCATTGATGTTTTTAACCATCAGCAGCCCGAGAGGTGTTGTAATTGAGCGGGGAATCAGTGACCTTAAAAGAAGTTCATCCACATTGAAGAGGCGGCAGAGCACTATGGTGCTTACAATAGAAGTAAGCACTCCTGCAGTTATTCCTGCCAGGATCGGCAGCTTATGAGACTGAAGTTTGGCCCTCTGTCTATAGAGGGGTAGTGCCAGCAGAATTATAGAGACAGGAAGCATCTGTTCCAGATAGCTGGCTCCCTTCATATAGTTGGCCAGAGGAATCTTTACAATTAGAATCAGGGCCATAAGAGATAGCATGGCGATAAGGAAGGGGTTCAGTACAGTGATCCCGGTCATGGCATTTATCTTTTTACCGGCGGCATAGGCGGCCAGTGTAATAATCACTCCAAAGAATATGTTGTCTGTCAGTAAATTGAGAATTTCAGTCATGGTCCTTCTCCGTTTTAAGAAAGAGCTGAACAACCATACCGGTCACTCCCATCACAAGAACATTGCTGATTAACATAATCAGAACCAGTTTGACCCACACACCTTCGAGTATCCCCAGAGAGTCTATCACCTTCACTGCGGGGGGGAGAAAGAAGAAGGCGAGATTCTTCAGTATCAGATCTGAGATTCCACCTGTGAAATACTCTTCTTTAAAGACTCCTGTAATCAATAGAAGTAGAAGGAGGATCATACTGCTCAGGCTTGATGGAAAGGGTATTAATTTCCCAATCAGTATCCCTGCTGCAAGGAGCAGGGCGATAAGAATTATTTCTCTGCTTAGTTTAATCATGTGCTCAGAATTATAGTGAGGAATCATAAGTGATACAATTCATGAATTAAAAAAACAGTTTATTTTAATATTGCCAAATGATTCCATATCTTTGTTGTTTTGTATTGGCATTTTAAAGAACTAATCATATAATGATTATATCTATCAATATCAGGCCATTCGATCTTTAGAATTAAAGCACCAGGACTATAGAACAGTCCTGGTAGTAAGAGGAGTTTAGAACATGACAAATTTAGAGAAAGCAAGAGATCTGCTTAAGCAGTTTAAGGGTGATGATTATCTGTTCGGTGCAGGAGTTATGTCCCAGGTTGGAGATGTTGCCAAAAAAATCGGGAAAAAGGCTATTATTATCAGGGATAATTTTCCCGGAAGTGATGACTTTGTTGCCGTTATTAAGAAATCCCTGAAGGATGCGGGTGTGGAAGTTGTCGGTGAAGAGGCCGGTGCCAGACCTAACTGCCCCCTGGAAGACCTTTCAAGAATTACGGATGCCCTCAAGAGTTCCGGAGCCGATATAATTGTCAGTTTTGGTGGTGGATCTACTATCGATGCAGCCAAGGCTGCTGAAGTGCTCAGAACCCTGGGTGGAGAAATTGAAGACTATTTCGGAGTCGGACTGGTTACTAAGGCATGTGAAGAGAAGGGTATTAAACTCTGTCCCCATATCGCAATTGAAACTGTAGCCTCTTCCGGAGCTCATCTGACAAAATACTCCAATATTACCGATGTGAAGTCCGGTCAGAAAAAACTGGTTGTGGACCCCGCAATTGTCCCTTCTCATCCTGTATTTGACTATGAAGTTACCTACGGTTTACCCATGGGTGTCACTATGGACGGTGGACTGGACGGTATTGCACACTGTCTGGAAGTTTATTACAGCTCTGTTGGAACAGACAGCTATGAAACCTGTCAGGAAATTGCCGAAGCCGGTATCTCTCTTGTTGTTGAATATCTGCCTAAAGTAATTGCAGATCCTAAAGATACAGCATCCCGTGATGCCCTGTGCCTGGCAACCGATATGGGTGGATACGCCATCATGGTGGGTGGAACAAACGGTGGACACCTTACCAGTTTTTCATTGGTTGATGTACTGTCTCACGGTAGAGCCTGTGCCATCATGAACCCCTACTATTCAGTTTTCTTTGCACCTGCGGTTGAAAAGGAACTCAGGATTGTCGGTAATATCTTTAAGAAATACGGATACTCCTCAGTCAATTTTGAATCACTTTCCGGTCGGGAACTCGGTAACGCTGCAGCCCAGGCCATGTTTGATCTGGCAAAGGCCATTAATTTCCCACTGACTCTGGGTGAGGTCGAAGGTTTCTCTGACAAGCATGTTGAAAGAGCCCTGACCGCTGCCAAGAATCCTCAGCTGAAAATGAAACTTCAGAATATGCCTGTTCCCCTTAATGCTGATCTCATTGATGAGTATATGGGACCCATTCTTCAGGCAGCCAAGACAGGTGATCTGTCTTTAATTAAAAATCTCTAATAAGGACTTAATGAAATGACGACTTCTTTTGAACTGGGAGATAAGCTCTTTAAAGTGGATCTCCCCTCCAATACTGATATCCTCAGGATGAAGGGTGCCGAAAAGGTACAGAATCCCCGTGACGTTATTCGGGACAGTCTGGAACATCCTATAGGCAGTGGTAGTTTTTCCTCAATCGTCAGGAAAAAACTGGATGAGAATCCTGATGGAGAAGCCGTCATTGTTATTTCTGATAATACAAGACCTGTCCCCTATAAAGGGGAGCAGGGAATCCTTATGCCTATCATTCGGGAGCTTATGGATGCCGGTGCCAGGGCGGAGCAGATTACTGTACTCTGTGCTAACGGTACCCATATTCCCCTTGTGGATTCAGTTTTCCGTGAAATGATTGATCCCGAGGTTTTCAATCTGGGAGTTAAGGTTATAAACCATGACTGTCTGGATACGGAGAATCTTAAATTCCTCGGGCACTCTAAGTCGGGGACAAAAATTGAGATTAACCGGATCTATGTGGATGCTCATATTAAGATTCTTACAGGGCTGGTGGAGAGCCATTTTATGGCCGGGGTGTCAGGTGGACGTAAATCTATCTGTCCCGGACTGATCGGTGAGGATTCCACCTTTATTTTTCACGGTGTTCAGAATCTGGATCATGAAAGATCGACCGACCTTATTCTTAAGGATAATCCCTGTCATGAAGAGGCACTGGATGTTGCGTCTACCATCGGTTCGGATTTTATTTTCAATGTTACCCTCAATGATGATTATGATGTAACGGGATTCTTTGCCGGTGATATGATCAAGGCTCATGAGGCGGCTTTCGAGAAAGTAAAAGCCAGTGTGGGGATTGAGTGCTCGGGTACTTACGACATTGTTGTGACCCATGCAGGATTTGTGGGTAAAAACCATTATCAGGCTGCCAAGACAGGAACCGCTGCATTGCCCCTTCTTAACAGGGACAGTTACCTGATTATTGCATCAGACTGTACCGATCCCGATCCTGTAGGAAAAGATTCCTACCGAAAAGTTCTTCCTTATCTGAAAAATAAGAGTACCGAAAGTTTTATTAATCTTCTGCGTTCTGATAATTGGAAATTTATTCCAGATCAGTGGCAGGTTCAGATGTGGTCCAAGCTTTTTAAGGTGATTCCTCAGGAACAGTTCATCTACTATGCTCCCCAGATCAGTAAAGAAGACTATGCCATTCTCCCGGGAGAAAATGGTAATGCCTATCTTCCTGATGAAAAAAAGTATGAATTGAATGATCAGAACATATCCCTGTTTCTTGAAAAATCCCTGGCAGCCGTAATAAAAAAACTTTCGGATCAGGGTAAAAAAGAGATCAGAGTAGCCTGGTTAAGTGACGGTCCTTATGGAATTGTGATAAAGGACTAAATGTTATACATTGATGTAATGCCACGGAATCTCTTTAAACAAAAAGATCTAATCTCCCAGGAATTATTATCATATCTCCTTTTTGAAACTCCCAGAACCGAGGACGGTAAACTGCCTTCGGCTTCTGTTTTTGCTGAGAAGTTTAAGGTCTCCATTGTGACAATCAGGGAAATTCTCAAGTCCATGGAGGCTGTGGGTATTCTTACAATGCATCACGGCAGAGGAATCTTTCTGAATCACAGTGACACTATTTTTCAGGAGATGTTAGAAACCCGTATTCTGATCGAGAGTCATTGCGCCGGTCTTGCAGCAGTTAAAATCACAGAGAAGGGGGCAGACTTTCTGAAAGAATATGCCTCTCTTCTTAAAGAAGCTTCGGTTGAAGGGAATATGAACTTATACACCGATGCAGATTTCCTTTTTCATATGAAAATTGCAGAGATCAGTAATAATCTTGTGCTGGAGAGAACTCTGCGAAATATCAGGATCTTTCTCTATGTTCAGCAGAAAAAGACCAACCAGAAACTTCTTGAATCCAGAGAAAAATCTGTATTAGAGCATCAGGAAATCCTAAGCTGTATTCTCAGTGGAGATGCGGCTGCCGCCGAAGCTGCCATGCGTCGTCACCTTGAGATTACAAGGGCACTCTGGAAATAAATCATGTCACAGAAATGTTATAAATGTTTCCGCCCTCTCACAACCTGTTTCTGCCCTCATATCCATCCTGTTGATACGGGTGTAAAGTTTGTAATTCTTATGCACCCCCGGGAAGCCTATAAGCAAAAAACAGGCACAGGCCGTTTGACCTCTCTCAGTCTTATTGATTCTGAGATAATTATAGCTACACAGTTTGATGATAATAAACGGTATAAAGAGCTCCTTGCTTCTGATGACTATTATCCAATGGTTCTCTATCCAGGTGCCGAGGCTATGAATGCGGCAGAGTGTGATTTCTCTCTCAAAGGGAAGGGGCGGAAACTGCTTGTTTTTCTTGTGGATGCCACCTGGATAATGGCCCGAAAGATGGTTTATAAAACACCATCTCTTCAGACCTTACCGCGCCTCTCATTTACGGCTGCCTATACTTCACAATTTCATATCAAGAGGCAGCCTGCCGAATATTGTCTCTCTACAATTGAATCCACCTACTATCTGATTAAGGAATTGCAGGATGCCGGCCTCAGTAAACCCGGAGTTTCGGTTCAGGGCCTGATGGATGTGTTCGCTTTGATGAACAAAATTCAGTTGGATCATAAAAAGAACAGGTCTATTTAATATCCACTTTTCAAACAGCTCATTTAATCTATAAAATATTAGCAATTGCCAATATAGGAAATCTGGAATACAATGGAATATGCATGTTGTCCAAAACAAGATCGATTGATTGTTTATTTTCCAGAGGAGTGTACAAATGAAGGTTCGTTTAACTCAAATTGGCAATTCTATGAGTTTTCAGATACCACAGGCCGCAATGGAGCATTGTGTAAATCATGATGAATGTGAAATGGAAATTAACTCAGATTCAATAACTTTGCGACCTGTAAAAAAAATGGAATCTCATTTAATAAGTAATGATTCTTCCAGTGTGAATGATATTGTGATTAGAGAACTGTTTGAATCTGTTAATTTTTCTATGTGAAGTCATTAATTAAAAAAGGGCTGTACCCGATATTCAGTACAGCCCCTGTTATTGAAGTTTTAAACTTTAATGATTAACGTTTGGCTCCAGACATTGCTTCGTTCAGCAGTGTATAGAAGGGATCAAGTCCGATTGTTGCACCGGAGATTGCGTCGGGCTGACTTACGTCCTGAGACATAATAACTTTGCCTTCAACAGCGTTGGACTGCTCAAACCAGGGAGCGATAGCGCCGGCTTTTTCAACCATTCCATACTCTCCGTCTATAGAAGCCTGAGCTTTGTTTTTTCCGCCGCCTTCAGCAAGGGCATCCCAGCTTACAGAGACGATATAACCGGAAGTTACAGTTACATCAACAAAGTATTTGTATCCATGGTCGAATGCAGCCTGTTCAGCATGGTATGTTCCATCTTTATAAGGACCATATCCCACAGGACCGGCAGCAAGTGCTTCTTTTACCAGACTTACAAAGGGTTTAACCTTGATTGTTGCACCGGAAACGGCGTCTGTATGTCCATCAGCGTCTGACAGGGTAATCGCATTGATATCCTGCTTTTTGATCAGCATCTTTTCAACAGCTTCAGCCTGCTTCCACCAGGGAGCGATGGCGTTACCATGGGCAACCATTCCATATTTATCAGCTCTGGACATTTCATCTTTGGTAATTCCACCATTGATATTAGAACCGTTCCAGGCTACTTCTTTGATCTTTCCGCGTTTAACCACGAGAGTTACATTGTATTTCCATCCGGATCCGGGGAACTCAGTTTCCTGGGCAAAATATACGCCGTCAGCTGGTTTTTCGGCGAATACCGAAGTTGTTGCAATCAGAATCATGGAAAAAATAACTAGTGCTTTCTTCATATAGGGTCTCCTTCGTTGACTGTTTTTATTAACTCAGTCACGTTTTAAAATAAGGATTGAATTATCACTCAATCTAATTAATAGTATTTTACCCTACATTCAAATACGTATCAATAAATAAATATTGAATTATATAGTAAAAATGTAATTAACCAGTTCTGAAACAGAAATTGTATCCGCTTATCTGATTTCTCCCTTGTTCCAGGTTCCACTGCGCTCTTCGCCTGACTGTGCGGGAATATCCAGGATCAGTCCGGGATGGATCAGGTGGGGATTGTTCTCATCAACCAGTTTATCCTTGTTGGCTTCATATAGTTTTTTCCACATCCATGGATCGGAGTAAATAAAGTCATAGCCTGCGATGTTCCACAGGCAGTCTTCTTTACCACTGGGAAGATCTCGTACCACATATCGTGAGGGGAGGGGACCACCACCTTCTCTGGGCATATAGACAATGGCTGAAAGTAAATCGATTCCCTTTAAGGAAGTCTCGTAACTGTCCTCATAACTCTCGCCTCTGAATTCCTGGTATGCCTGTTCGTACAGTTTCTTACCCTCTGCATACTCATCAGGGAAATTTACTGCACCGTTTATATTGGCAGCCGAGTTCAGACTCTTCTCAAATCTTCTCAAGGCACTGTTGGCCTTGTAACGATTCAGCATCATAGCAATCCATTGATCTGATAGGGCTGCATATTCCTGAGACTCTTCTGCAAGGCTTTTTGCTTCCAGATAATCACCTTCATCAAAGGCAATCTCACTCTGTCTTTTTAATTCCAATGATTTTCTGTAATCAGGATTATCTTTGAGGCTCTGGGCAAACACTGAGCTTCCCAAAACTATTAATGTAATAAAGAGGAGAGTCCTTTTAAAATTCATTACTGGTCTCCTTCGGAAGCTTCTTTCTGAGCTTCTTCGGCATTCTTTTCTACATTGGCAATTGCTTCATCCGCAGCCTTCATGGCGGCAAGAGCTTCCTGTTTCTTCTGTTCGGCTTTTTTAGCGGCGCTGCTGTAGCTTTTTTCAGCACTGTTATACTCTTCTACGGCTGCTTCAAAGTCATTACCCGCCATATAGGATTCTGCAGAGGCCATATACTCTTCACCTTCTTCGAAAATCTCTTTAGCAGCTTTAGGGGCTTTAGCTTCAACGGCTTTCTCTCTGGTTGTTTCTGCTGAGGCTTTGGCCGCCGCGGCTGATTCTGAAGTGGCAGCCGGTTTTTCTACGGGGGCAGGGGTGGGTTCTTCCACAGGAGCTTCCGGTGCGGATGCACAGGACATGGGAAGAATTAAAAGGGCTATGAATGCTGCAGGGTAAAGCAACTTTTTGATTTTAGAGTTCATTTTGTCTCCTTGCTGACAAGATTCCATTCTTGCAGCTTTATTTATAGTAAACAGCGAAGATCGTATATAGTTTCGATGTTTACCAACTTAAACCTTTATAAACAGGTTTCCGGTTTTAACCTTCTACCAGTAATATAAATAATTTTTACCAGAATATAACTACTTATATGAGGAAAAACAAAGGTACATTGATGATTTGTTCATGAACTTACTGTGAACTTCACTTGTTAAATCCTTTTTTATGAAATAAAATAATCTATACAATGAAACCAAAAAGAATGGGAAATGAAAGAAAATGATAAATTTAAAACCTGAGCAGCAGTTATCTCTCCTTAATAAGGGCCTAAAAGAGGAACATCTATCCGCCCTTAAATCCTTCACAGAAGATAAGAAACTGATGTCCCTTCTCCCCCGGGAGTCGGAAGAAGTCAATAATCATGTACACACAGCCTATTCTTTCAGTCCTTATTCTCCTGCGGCAACTGTATGGTTTGCCCGTAAAGCCGGATTAAAAGCCGTGGGCAGCATGGATCACGACAGTATCTCTGCGGCGAAGGAAACTCTTGAAGCCGGAAAAATACTGGGAATGGCAACGACCGTGGGATTTGAACTGCGGGTCAACTTTACAGGAACAGCTCTGGAAGGCCGAAAATTTAATAATCCGGACTCAAGCAATATAGTCTATATGACAATCCATGGTGTTCCCGAATCCAGGATCAAGGAAGCTGAAGATTTCTTAAAACCTCTGCAGGATAAGAGAAATCAGAGAAACAGAATACAATGTGAAAAGCTGAACGCCCTGATAGCTCCTTTTGGACTGGAACCCCTTGATTTTGAAGACGATATTGCATCTCTGTCTGAATGGAAAGACGGCGGCAGCATCACTGAGAGGCATATCCTTTATGGATTCTCAATCGCCCTTGTAAAGAAATTCGGAAAGGGAGCAGCCCTTGTTGATTTCCTGGAAAATACCATGGATATATCCTTAAAGGGTAAGATTAGGGAAATTCTGATGGATGAAGGAAACCCTCATTATCTTTATGACCTGCTTGGTATTCTCAAAGGCAATTATCTACCCAGCTTCTTTGTTCAACCTGATGAAGAGGAGTGTCTCTCTGTTTATGATGTAGTTAGTTTTGCAAATAAGATTGGAGGGATTCCCAGTTATGCCTATCTGGGAGATGTGGGAGAAAGCCCTACAGGAGATAAGAAGGCGGAGAAGTTTGAGGATGAATTCCTTGATGAACTGATACCGGAATTGAAGAAGATTGGTTTTAAAGCCATTACCTATATGCCTCCCCGTAATACTCTTGAGCAGCTTCTGCGGGTACAGAAATTCTGCAGTAAGTATGAACTGATGGAAATAAGCGGTGTGGATATTAATTCCTCCAGGCAGAGTTTTAACTGCCCTGAGATTCTACAGCCTGAGTTCTCCCATCTTATCACTGCTACATGGGCTCTTATTGCTCATGAGAAGCTGACTTCTATTAATGAAAAGTGGAGTCTCTTTCATAAGGATAATCCTCTGTCATCCCTGAGTCTCAATGAGCGTATCAGCCGATATGCAGAGTGGGGTGAGAATATGGATCGTTTTCATCCGGAGAAGATTGCCGAACTGGCTGATTTTTCCTAGGCGAATATTTTTGCAATGGGAATGCGCTTCTGTCCTATGAAGGGCTTTCCCTCTTCACATTCAAGAAAATCCTGGTTCAAAGACTTGAGCCGGGTATTCCACTCTTCCATATTAAGGACATCTTCGGGATCAAAGAGATCTTCCATAGTCTCTTCGGTAACTTCTGTAAAGTTCAGGTCGCACCAGCTGATCTGCCATTCAGGTTCATCCTGGTTTGACCGCTGACCTTCAAGGTTATATTCTTCGATCATATAAAGAAGAGGCAGACCGTGGGTCCGGCAGATCAGAGGGCGGAAGGGATAGAGCAGGCAACTGTCATTTACAAGCATTGAGCATCGTCCAGGATCGTTCTTTTCGGGAATATGGACGGGGGCTTCATTCTCTCTTGCCTGGTTTAATGCATACCATTCCAGGGGAAGAACTGAGAGGTCAGTACAGCAGTCGGCGCATCCTTTTCTGCATACCATATATTCATCATACAGCTTATTAAGTCTGTCAGCCTCACCGCTGACTTCCGTCAGCAGTTCGCGGTAAAGAGCTATAATTTTATCTGTATTCAAGAAGCCTCCCTAATCTTTCAGATCAAAGAGACTCCTTATGATCTTGAGATTTTCTCCATTCATTATATCAGAGCCTGAAGCTTCGTACATGCTGTTAATTCTATCCTGATAAAAATCTCGTACCTTATATCGGACAAGTTTCATTGTAGAGTTGATCAGCTGCTCTTTTTCAGAAAATGCCTCTTCTATTACAGCAAAGGTTCCGGGGACCCACTGAGAGGGAATGGTTGAATTGTTTTTAAAGCTGTAAAAAGATTCTTTGATGATTTTCAATACTTCTGTGGCTGTGGAGGCTTTACCGGACTTTATCAGTTTATTGACTTCAGCTTCATCAAGGGTTATCAGAGCAGAAGTAAACTTCATCTGTTCATTGTAGGCCATAATCTGATTTATATATGGGCAGTTATTGAGGATCGCCTCTTCAATGGTTTCGGGGGAGTACTTCTCTCCGTCCGCTGCAATCAGAAGGGCCTTGGCTCTTCCGGTAATTACAAGAAAGTCATCATCATCCAAATAACCCAGGTCTCCGGTCCACAGCCATCCATCCCTGAGGACTTCGCTGCTTGCTTCCACATTTTTATAATAACCCTTCATTACATTTTCACCGCGGATTACCAATTCCCCGGGGACTCCAGGTTCAGCTTCGTTTTCATCATCTTTCATTATTCTTGTTTCAATTGAAGGAAGGACGACTCCGGATGTTCCGAACTTATGTCTCGTTGGAATATTTGAACAGATAACAGGAGTTGCTTCTGTCAGTCCGTATCCCTGATATATGGGAGCTCCGATGGCATTGAAAAATTCCTGCTGTGAAACTTCAAGAAGGGCCCCTCCACCTACACAGAACTGAAGATCACCACCGAAAATACTAAGCACCTTTGGGAAAACCAGTTTCTGTGCCAGGAAGTAATCGAATCCATAGCGGAGGCGGATTGGGAAAGATGCCTTACGGAATCCATCTCTGTGAATCTTTATTCCCGCTGTAACCCCTCTGGTAAAGATGCCGTTGATAAAATTCCCCTTGGCAGCAACACCTGCCTGGATTTTTTTCATAAAGTTTCCAGAAAGTGCCGGTACAGTGAGCAGGAAGTAGGGTTTGGATTCAACCAGGTTGCCGGGAATGTTTCGCAGAATTGCCATTCCGCCGCCCCTGGCATCAACAAAATACAGTGCCAGACCGCGTCTTAATCCAACATAGATACCCACAGTATGGGCAAAGGAGTGATCCAGAGGCAGGATTATAAGAGTTTTTTCCCTTTCAGGAATATAAAATGATTTTACAGCATCGGCGCTGTTGGAATAGTAATTAAGGTGGGTAAGCATTATACCCTTGGGGTTTCCTGTTGTTCCTGATGTATAGCTGATGGTGATAACATCATCTTCTTTGATATCTTCTAGTCTTTTACCAAGCTCCGTAGATACAGCCTCATCGCTGTTTTTACCTTCTGCAATAAAATCTTTATAAAGGATTAAGTCTTTTCCAGGAGTCATACCGGCTTTTTCCGCTCTCTCCATAACATCACCGCCAAAATTACTTAGAACGATGACCAGTGATTTATTGTCCAATGAATCCTGAATATTGAGAATCTTTTCCAGTGAGTTTTCAGATACTATAATTACTGAGGATTCAGAATGATTGAGCCGGAAAGGGATTTCTTCTTGAAGAAGTTTGATGGATAGGGGAACAGCTATACATTGAGCCTTGAGAATACCAAATTCTGAAATGACCCAGTTTCTTCTTCCTTCTGACAGGATGGCAATCTTGTCCTCTTTTTTGATACCCCTTGCGATAAGGGCTTTGGCAAAGAGAGCAGACTCTTCTTCTACGGTTTTAAAAGTTTTAGGAACCCAACCGCTATCTTCTTTCTGTACAACATAGGGATCATTTTGATATTTTACTGCTGCTTCGGACAGCATGTTAATTACGGTTCTCATTTTCGGGCTCCTGTATTATGCGTTATTGACATATTAACAGATAGTGTCTGTATGTCAATAAAGGCAGATCAGGCTTCTTTCAGTACCCTGTAGATTTCCATTAAGGGGAAGAATCCTTTTCATTCTTTTTCTAAGCTGTTTTTATTGAAACTGTTTTTTTACAATTGATTTAAAAAGCTTTGTGAAATATAATCGAAGGCAATACGAAAGCTAAAAGATAGATAAAGGAAAGCAATGTGAATAAGATCAGTATAGCAGCTGCCTGTATAAGGGGACTCAGCTTTGATGGAGAAAAAGGGAAGATCATTTCCTACTTTCCCGAGGCTTATATAGGGAAAGGTGATATTCTTCAGCTTCCTGTTTTACCGGATGAAGAAGATAAAATTATTGATCAGATCAAAGCTGCCTGGTCAGGTCAAAAGATTATTACTCTGGCAGATGGCGGATCATTTATTATTGCAGACTCCTATGATGAGGCACAGTCAGTTTTTGCCGGCAGTCTTTCAGCAGTTCAGAGTGAAAAAAAATCTGAAGGGTTTGTTCCGGCAGTTGCCGACAAGGTTGCCCTGGTCACTGGCGGAGCTCAGGGATTCGGAGAGGGTATGGTGCGCCAGCTATCTGCTGCGGGAGCCTATGTCTTCATCGCAGACATGAATATAGACGGCGCCGAAGCACTTGCCGTCAAGCTGAACAAAGAACAGGGTTCCACCCGGGCATTTGCCTTGAAAGTTAATGTAACAGATGAAGAATCTGTAGAATCCATGATGGATCAGGTTGCCCTTACTACAGGTGGAGTTGATATCTTTATCAGCAATGCGGGAGTGCTCAAGGCGGGAAGTGTTAAGGAAATGGCACTCAAGGATTTTCAATTTGTCACAGACGTTGATTATACAGGTTTCTTTATCTGTACGAAATTCGCCTCCAGGCTGATGGCTGTGCAGAATGCCCCCAGCGGGATGTATTTCAGTGACATCATCGGAATCAGTTCCAAGTCTGGTCTTGAAGGTTCTAATAAGAATGGTGCCTATGCTGGAGCCAAGTTCGGAAGTCTTGGTCTGACTCAGAGTTTTGCACTTGAGCTGGTCACAGACAATATCAAGGTCAATTCAATCTGTCCCGGTAACTTCCTGGATGGACCTCTCTGGTCAGATCCCGATAGAGGACTCTTTGTTCAGTATCTGAACACTGGGAAGGTTCCGGGAGCCAAGACTCTGGCGGATGTACGTAAGTTTTATGAAGACAAGGTTCCCATGAAAAGGGGATGTGAGACTAAGGATGTGGTGAAAGCCATCTATTATATTGTGGATCAGAAGTATGAAACCGGTCAGGCCATTCCCGTTACCGGCGGCCAGGTAATGCTTAACTGATTCGGAAAGAAAAAGAACTATATCACAGGAGAAAACTATGAAAACTAAAGCAGTAAGACTATATGGTAAGAATGATTTGAGATTGGAGGAGTTTGAACTTCCCCAGATTAAGGACGACGAGATTCTGGCGACTGTTATTTCTGACAGTATCTGTATGTCATCATATAAAGCGGCGTCTCAGGGGGCGGATCATAAGAGAGTTCCCGATGATGTGGATCAGAATCCCATTATTATCGGCCATGAATTCTGCGGTGAAATCCTGGAAGTGGGTTCCAAGTGGAGTAAACAGTTCAAGGCCGGGCAGAAGTTTTCAATTCAGCCTGCTCTGAATTACAAGGGTTCTCTGGATGCTCCCGGTTATTCTTTCCAGCATATCGGTGGAGATGCCACACAGGTTATTATTCCCAACGAAGTTATGGAGATGAACTGTCTTCTTCCTTATGAGGGAGAAGCATATTTCATGGGATCACTGAGTGAACCTGTATCCTGTATCGTTGGAACCTATCATGCCATGTACCATATTCCCCAGGGAACCTATATCCATGATATGGGAATCCGTAAAGGTGGAAATCTGGCCATTCTTGCAGGTGTGGGACCCATGGGACTGGGAGCAATCGACTATGCTATTCATGCACCCATCAAACCGGGGCTTCTGGTTGTAACCGATATTGATAATGCACGTCTGGAAAGAGCGGCTTCCATCTATACTGTGGAGGAAGCAGCAAAGAACGGTGTGAAACTTGTCTATAAGAATACTAAAGACAGCAGCGATCCTATTGCGGATCTGATGGCTGAGACCGGGGATGCCGGATATGATGATGTACTTGTTATGGCACCTGTTCGTCCTCTTGTTGAACAGGGAGACAAAATTCTCACTAAAGACGGTTGTCTGAACTTTTTTGCAGGTCCTTCGGATACTGAGTTCAAGGCGGAGCTGAATTTTTATGATGTACACTATGCTTTTCATCACATTGTGGGAACAAGCGGTGGAAATACAGATGATATGAAAGAATCCCTTGAGATGATGGGTGACGGTCGTCTGAATCCTTCAGCCATGATTACACATGTCGGCGGGCTGGATGCGGTTGTAGAGACTACCTTGAATCTGCCCAAAATCCCCGGTGGAAAAAAGCTGATCTATAATCATAAGAAAATGCCCCTTACGGCACTCATTGATTTTGAAGAGAAGGGTAAATCTAATCCCCTCTTTGCAGAGCTGGACAAACTGGTGAAGAAGCATAATGGTTTATGGAATGTAGAAGCAGAGAAATATCTGCTTAGCAATGCCGAAGCTATCTAATTTAAACTGAATCAATTTTAGTCCCCGGAGTGAATTCCGGGGATTTTCTGCTTAATCGGCAGAGATCTTATATATAAAAGAGAGGATATCTGATGAAGAAATATATTGCTGTGGATCTGGGAGCATCCAATGGAAGGGTTATTGTTGGAAACCTTGAAGGCTTTGAGGTTACGAACCGTTTTCCCACCTGGAATATTCGTCTGGGAGACAGTGTGTATTGGGATATCCTTGCTATCTTCAATGAGATAAAGAAGGGAATTAAAGAAGCTGTTAAGCTTTATCCTGAAGATATTGTGAGTATCGGAATTGATACCTGGGGAGTGGATCATGGACTTCTGGATAAGAATGGTGCCCTCATCGGAAATCCATATATGTATAGGGACAGCCGAACGGATACAGCCATGGAAGAAGTATTCAAGGTAGTACCCCGGAAAGAAATTTATGACAGGACAGGTATTCAGTTTAATCAGTTCAATACCCTTTATCAGCTCTGGGCAATGAAACGGGATTCTCCCGAAATTCTGTCTGCAGTAAAGCATTACCTTTCAATTCCTGACCTATTGAATTACTGGCTTACGGGTGTAATGAAAAATGAGTTTACCCATGCCTCCACCACCCAGCTTATGAATCCCCATACGGGAGAGTGGGATACAGAATTGATGGAGAAGCTTGGAATCCCTTCAGATATCTTTGAAGAGATCGTTCCTTCAGGTTCTGTTATCGGAAGCCTGGCTCCTCATGTTGCAGATGAACTGAATGCTCCTGAGTCTATCAGGGTTGTTGCTGTGGGAGCCCATGACACGGCATCCGCTGTTGCTGCGGTTCCTGTGGAAGAGGGAAAAGACAATCTTTTTATCAGTTCCGGGACATGGTCTCTTTTAGGTGTTGAATCAGAGACTCCTGTGATTAATGATAAAACCTTCAGTTATGACCTTACCAATGAAGGAACCGTCAGTGGAACCACACGTCTTTTAAAGAATATTATGGGTATGTGGATTCTTCAGGAATCCAAGGGTTACTGGGATGAATATGAGAAGAAGTACAGCTGGGATGAGTTGTCTGATATGGCAAGGGCAAACGGTCCTGTCGACTGGCATCTTAATCCCAATGATCAGAGCTTTTTTGCTCCTTCATCCATTGATGATCCCATGCCGGAACGCATCAGAAAATTCTGTGTAAAGAACGGCTGGAAGGCTCCCTCTTCTATAGGTGAATTTGTCCGTGGTATTTTTCAGGGACTTGCCGAGACCTATGCGGCTACAATTGATGCTCTGGAAGATATAACATCCAAAAAATATAATGAGCTTTATATCGTGGGCGGCGGCTGCAGGGATACGCTTCTCTGTGAACTGACTGCCGAGATCTCAGGGCGAACTGTATTTGCCGGTCCGGGAGAGGCGACGGCTCTGGGTAATATTATGATTCAGATTCTGGCTTCCGGTGAAATAACATCAATTCAGCAGGGTAGGGATCTGCTGCGTAAGACTCAGGATATTGTTGAATATAAACCTGCCCCTGTTAACTGAGAATCAACGGCATCTGCCGTAAAAATGTGAGGAATTATGCTGAAAGCAGTTTTATTTGATATGGATGGTGTGCTGGCTGACTCGGAGGAGTTTATCTGTGAAGCCGCCATGAAAATGTTTGCTGAAAAAGGTCTTGAAGTGAAGGCTGAGGATTTTCTCCCCTTTGTGGGTGCCGGTGAAAACCGCTATCTGGGGGGTGTTGCCGAAGCCTATGGATTTGAGCTGGGAAGTATAGATGAGGCCAAGGCCAGAACCTATGCCGTATACGGTGAAATCATAAAGGGCCGCCTGAAAGAACTGCCCGGTGCTGCTTCTTTTGTTAAACGCTGCCGCAGAGAGGGATGGAAATGTGCCCTGGCGACCAGTGCAGATCATACAAAGATGGTTTTCACCATGAATGAAATAGGATTATCACTGGATCATTTTGATGCCTGTATCAATGGCCTTGATGTAGAGCATAAAAAACCCTTTCCTGATATTTATCTGGAGGCTGCCCGTATGCTGGGAATAGATATCAAAGACTGTCTAGTTGTGGAAGATGCTGTAAATGGTGTACAGGCCGCCAGGGCTGCCGGAGCCAGATGTCTGGCCCTGACTACAAGTTTTTCAAGAGATGAATTAAGGGGTGCAGATTGGTTCGCAGCGGACCTTTCAGATCTTCCCGAAGAGGCTGTTAAGTGGTAATATCCTGTTTAACTGTATCAATTAATGGGAAAACAATAAACAAATGACGAGCTTCTACTACCCCTTGAAGCCGTCAAAATAAGAGGAAGACACGTGAGTAACGAAGTTATCAACAAGGGAGCGGACAATATCCGTATCCTCTCTGCCGCTATGGTTGAGAAAGCAAAATCAGGTCACCCCGGCGGAGCTATGGGTGGAGCCGATTTCGTCAATGTTCTGTTTTCAGAGTTTATGAATTTTGACCCCAGTGATGGTAAATGGATCAACAGAGACAGATTTTTCCTAGATCCCGGGCATATGAGCCCTATGCTTTATTCCATCCTGTCCTTTTACGGACATTACAGCATGGATGAGCTTTCCAATTTCAGACAGTGGGGATCTCCCACTCCCGGGCATCCCGAAGTAGACTTTTCCCGGGGTGTTGAAAATACATCCGGCCCCCTGGGACAGGGACATACATTTGCAGTCGGTGCCGCCATTGCCGAAAAATTCCTGAAGGATAAATTCGGTGAATGGATGAATCATAAAATCTATACCTTTATCTCTGATGGTGGTGTTCAGGAAGAAATTTCACAGGGTGCTGGTAGAATTGCCGGAAACCTCGGACTGAATAACCTTGTTATGTTCTATGACTCAAATGATGTTCAGCTGTCCACAACAGTTAAAGAAGTAACATCAGAAAATACTGCTCAGAAATACAAGGCCTGGGGTTGGAAAGTCCTGGAAATTGCAGGTAATGATGCTGACGCCATCAGAGGCGCTTTGACTGAAGCCAACAAGCCCGGTGACAAACCGGTTCTTATTATCGGAAAAACCATTATGGGTAAGGGTGCTGTAACAGCAGAAGGTGCCAACTTTGAAGGTGAAGTTTCTACACACGGTCAGCCCCTGAGTGCTGCCGGTGCTTCCTTTGAGAAGACCATCAAAAACCTCGGTGGAGATGCAGAGAATCCCTTTGTTATATTTCCTGAAGTTCAGGAATGGTTGGACGGCGTTATCAAGGCCAAGACAGCCGCTGCTGCTGCCAAAAAGGCAGAACAGGGCGAATGGGCCAAGTCCAACCCCGCTCTTGCTGCCAAACTGGAACAGTTTTACAGCAAGAAACTCCCTGCCATCGACTGGAAAGCCATTGAGCAGAAATCTGGTTCTGCAACCAGAGCAGCATCGGCTTCCGTATTGAGTGTCCTCGCTGAAAACGTGGAAAACATGATTGTTTCTTCCGCCGACCTCAGTAACTCTGATAAGACCGACGGATTCCTGAAGAAGACAAGAGCCATCACAA
The DNA here is from genome assembly GCF_003346715.1 of Oceanispirochaeta sp. M1. Taxonomy (NCBI): domain Bacteria; kingdom Pseudomonadati; phylum Spirochaetota; class Spirochaetia; order Spirochaetales; family Spirochaetaceae; genus Oceanispirochaeta; species Oceanispirochaeta sp. M1. The sequence goes on along the minus strand of NZ_QQPQ01000002.1, from coordinate 101,001 downwards.
AAGACGATTTCGGCGGAGCCTTCCTCCAGTCCGGTGTCTGTGAACTTACCATGGCCTCCATCTGTAACGGTCTGGCTCTCCACGGTGGAATCATTCCTGCCTGTGGTACCTTCTTTGTATTCTCTGACTACATCAAGCCCGCACTGAGAACTGCTGCTCTTATGGAACTGCAGGTCATCTATGTCTGGACTCATGATGCATTCCGCGTTGGAGAAGACGGACCTACCCACCAGCCTGTTGAGCATGAAGCTCAGCTGAGACTGATGGAACAGCTTCAGAATCATTCTCATAAAAACTCTACCCTGGTTCTCCGTCCTGCGGATGCCCAGGAAACAACTGTTGCCTGGAAAATGGCCTTGGAAAACAAGGATTCTCCCACGGCGTTGATCTTGTCCAGACAGAATATCACCGAGCTGCCCGCCGCTTCCGGCGACAGAGTCTCCGAAGCCTTCAATGCTGAGAAAGGTGCCTATATCGTTGAGGAAGCAGGGGGAACTCCCGATGTTGTTCTCGTGGCTTCAGGATCTGAAGTATCCACCCTCGTTAGTGGTGCCGCTCTTTTAAGAGAGAAGAAAGGTCTGAAGGTTCAGGTTGTTTCAGCTCCCTCTGAAGGTCTTTTCAGGAACCAGACCGCTGCTTACCAGAGCAAAGTTCTTCCTGCCGGAATTCCTACATTCGGTATGACCGCTGGTCTGCCTGTAACTCTGCAGGGTCTTGTTGGAGCTACGGGAAAAGTCTTTGGTCTGAACAGTTTCGGTTTCAGTGCTCCTGCTGCAGTTCTGGATGAAAAACTGGGTTATACTGCAGAGAATGTTTTTAATCAGGTAATAGATTTTCTCGCTTAATTTTCACATTTGTAAGTAATTAAGAGATATTTTTAGGAGGTCCGGGTTTCCCCGGACCTTTTTTTGTTTTATTCTGTCTACAGTTGTTCAGTTGTTGATGCAATGAGGAGTTCCTATGGCTTATCTTCCCCGTAAAGAAAAGTATGCTTTTTCCACAGCCCTGATGGGCCAGACCATGATTTATAATTTTGTGAATCTATATCTTATGATTTTTTATACAGATGTTCTTGGTATCTCGGCTGCAGCAGCAGGAACTCTTTTTCTGGTGGCTAGAGTCTGGGATGCTGTCAATGACCCTCTTATGGGAGTCGTTGTTGATAAAACCAAGACTCGCCTGGGAAAGTGCCGACCCTATATTCTCTATTGTTCCATACCTATAGCGCTGTTCACAGTCTTGCTTTTTACGAATCCTGATCTGTCTCCTGTAATGAAAATAGTCTATGCCTCAGTAACATATATTCTTTGGGGAATGGCCTATACTGCCGTGGATATTCCTCTATGGACTCTCAGCAGCCGGATGACTGCGGATTCCAATGAGAGAAAATCTCTTATTGCCAGCGGTCGTATATTCAATGTTATAGGATCAGCTCTCCCTGTATTTCTTGTGATTCCCCTTAAAATGCTATTTGGCAGAGGGGATGAAGCCAAAGGCTATTTCTGGGCAATCGTTGCATTTTGTATCGTTGCAGTTCCTCTCCTGCTTCAGGGCTTCTTCGGAACCACTGAACGTGTTATGGAGATGTTGAATAAAAAGGAACACAAGGTAAGAGTGAAGGATATACTGGATTCTCTTTTCAAGAATCAGCCTCTTCTCCTCCTTCTTCTTTCCAGTTTGCTGAGTGTACTGATTAACCTGCCTATAACTGCAGGGATCTTTTATGCAACCTATAATCTTGGGGATGAAGGATATATGGCTCTGTTGGCAGGTACTGTCCTTGTTGCTTCGGGTATAGGCTGCGGTATTGCTCCTGCCCTGGGACGCCGATATACGGGCCGGAGTATTCTTATTGCTACTTCTGCCCTTGCTTCTTTTCTTTTTGTTATAGCTTATTTTGCATGTGCTTCAGGGAACATGGTTCTTATTGTTCTACTGACTTTCATCATTGGTGTTCTTTTAGGAATCCCTCTTGTTCTGAGAACTTCAATGATGGCCGATACCATTGAATATGCCCAGGCCAAAACAGGTGTCCGTAATGAAGGAATCATTTTTGCATCACTGACATTTGTAAGCAAACTTAAAATGGGTGCCGCCAGTTTTTTTGTAGGTATGGTACTTAAATTTTCAGGTTATATTCCCAATATTGAACAGACTCCCGAGGCTCTCAACGGCATTATGCTCACCATGACTCTGCTCCCTGCATTGGGTGCTGCCTTGTCTGTGATCCCAATGCTGTTTTACACATTGACAGATCAGGAGCATAAAAAAATCATTGAGCAGCTTAGCTGATAATCCTTCTGGTCCCGGCAGGACCCGAACTCTCAGCTTTACAGCCCAAAAAGCTGAGATAGATGCGGCATGCCAGTCCTGCCTTCATGTACTTATCAAGTATATACTTTGGTTTTTGATCAATATTAAAATGATCCTTTTATTGGGTTTTCATACTATTTCAGATTATCATTAGTGTGAAAGGTATGTATGAAAATTAAATTGAAACTGGTTTCCCTTATTTTGCTCAACAGTGTAGGTTTTTTATTTGCATTTATTATCTATCTCTCTGTCACAGGATTACTGCGTGATATTGAATGGGAGAAGAAAGAACTTGAGATTTTGTCAGAAAAATCTCAAGCTGTGAGAATCTCAGGTGCTGAAATCTTTATGGATAGACCTCTTGAAGATAGTTGGTACGTCCTGGAAATACAGATGAAAAACCTGGAGATCCATTATGTATATCTGGATCGCCTCTCTATTCTGCCTTTTTTAAATCCTCAGATAGGCAAAGCAATTGGTACAATAGAAAGTCTGGAAACTATTACATTTGAACAATATGCTGTTCTCAGTACAACCTATTCAGATATCAAGACGCTGCTCTCAGATTCTGCTGTATTTGATAATATACTCTTCAGTACTCTCTTCAATGCCCCTTCATTTATAGAAGAAGTAGATTGGGTAAGGCTCAGGTTCCTTGCAGATGAATTCAGGACAAATTATGCTCAGCTGGATTATATTCTGGATAATAGTGTCAGAATCTTGAATGAGGAACTATATCTGATAGAGACTGAAATATCCCATATCAGAAAGGTTGGTCTTCTTGTTACCCTTTTTCTGGCTTTTATCATTATCGGAGTCATGCTTATTATCACACTGAGTCTTTCTCAAAAGATTGCAAGAGATATGGTACAGATAAATTCGTCCCTTTCCCAAATGCTTTTATCCTCAGAAGCAGTTGTAATAGATATAGAGAGAAATGATGAGCTTGGTGATCTGGCTCGGAATATTGAATCCATCTTCAATGAATTGATACTTACCAGGGATCATCTGATTCAGTCTGAAAAAATGGCCTCTCTTGGTGAGCTGGTTGCGGGTATCGCCCATGAAATAAATACTCCTGTAGGTATCGGTGTTACTGCTTCATCCCATATGATTGGGCAGATAGATGAGTTGAATACCTTATTCATAAATGAAAATCTGACTCAGGAGCAGTTTTCCTCCTATCTGAAGAACTTGAAAGACAGCTCTGATATTATGCTCTCCAACATGGAAAAGGCGGCGGGTCTTATAAAGGGATTCAAACAGATTGCAGTGGATCAAAGTTATCAGGAAGCACGGTGTTTCATGGTGCTTGATTATCTGAAGGATCTTAAAAAAAGTCTGAAACCACTTTATACGAAACGTAGAATTAAAATTCGTCTCGAATGTGATGAGACTCTGGAAATTAACAGTATTCCAGGAATGCTGTCACAGATAATAACTAATCTGGTTCAGAATGCAGTTCTTCATGCTTTTTCGGTAAAAGAGGAAGGGAGAATATACATCTCTCTGAAAAAAGGATCCGATGATCTTATTCTCAGCTTTAGAGACACAGGTCATGGGATGACAAAGGAAATAATGGACCGGGTGTTTGATCCTTTTTTTACAACCAGAAGAGGGAGCGGCGGGGGAAGCGGACTGGGACTGCATATTGTCTACAATCTTGTGACTCAGGGGCTTGGCGGAACAATCAGCTGTGACAGTGTTCCCGGTGAAGGAACGGAATTTATTATTCATTTCAGGGAATGCTTAAGACGTATTGATAATTATTAACGATTATCTTCTCGAAAACCGAATGAACCGAATCTGTCAAAGCTGATGAATCAGTTGTTTTTCTTTATTCTGAGCTAGGGATTCAGATATGATATTCGTCTATCATCGCGGATATACTGCGGCCGGCATCCCGCATAAGAGAACGCAGTTCTTTCTTTCTATCTTCGGTGAAACGCAGGGTCGGAACAGTAATACTTATGGCAGCAATAATATCCCCCTCTTTATTGAGGAGCGGGACCGCTATACAGCTTACACCCTCTTCATGTTCTTCATTGTCAAAGGATATCAGGTCTGTACGGATTCTGTTCAGCTCTGCATGAAGCGAATCGGCAGTTCGGATTGTTGTTTCTGTAAAAGGTATCAATTCTATGTCCTGAACAATTCTCTCCAGCTCATCCTTCTCCTGGCCTGCAAGCAGCATCTTTCCAAGACCAGTACAATACAAGGGCGCATGACCTCCTGCCTGGGACTGAACAACAACTCTCAGACTTCTGCTTGATTCCCACTTACTGAGATAACTTATCTCGTTGTTATGGAGTACCGCCAGGTGCATGGTCTCATTTACTTTTTCATATATACCCTGAAGATAGGGGTCTGCCAGACTTTTCAGCCATCCCCAGGCGGAGCCGGAATCGGTGAAACTCTCCATTTTTCGAGATAGACTGTATAAGCCGCTCTCTTCATGGTGGAGTACATAACCTAGCTGCACAAGGGAACCAAGCATTCTGTAAGCACTGCTGCGGTGAATAGCCAGTATTTTTGTTATTGCCGAAGCACGGCTGGGACCGTAAAGGGCCAGAGTTTCCAGCAGCATCATTGTCTTTTCTATGGTTTGGGAGTTTTCCATGGCTCATGTCCCTCTTAATAACTAAAACAGTCTCACTGAGAGAGACGGATGTCTTAATATATTGACTGCTAAAAGAAGAGATGTCTATAGTCATATTAGAAAACAGATAAGAAGGTTTTATGAATACCATATTTAATGATGATTTGAAGAGTAAACTTGCCTCTTCCGGTGTCATCGCAGTAATAACAATAGAAGATGCCGCTCAGGCAGTTCCCCTGGCCAGACTCCTGGTGGATGAAGGAATCACTGCTATGGAGCTCACTCTGCGAACTCCCTGTGCTCTGGATGCCCTTGAAGCTATAACTAAAGAAGTCCCTGAAATGAATGCCGGGGTGGGAACAGTTCTTAAGGCATCACAGCTTGATGATATAATCAGCCGCAAGGCTCTCTTTGCCGTAGCACCCGGATGTAATACCAAAGTAATTGATGCTGCTCTGGAGAGGAAATTCCCATTCGGCCCCGGAATTACGACTGCTTCTGAAATTGAAGCTGCCGTTGAAAAGGGTTGTCGTGTACTTAAATTATTCCCCGCAGAACCTCTGGGAGGAGTCAGTTATCTTAAATCTCTGAACAGCCCTTATGGATTCCTTGATCTCAAATACATTCCCCTGGGCGGCCTGAATGTAAAAAATATGGCTTCCTGGCTGGAGCGTCCTGAAGTTCTGGCAATCGGCGGTTCCTGGATCGCCCCCAATAACATGATCAATAACAAAGACTGGAGCGGAATTGCGGCTAATGCCCGTGAAGCGGCCCGTATCGTTAAAGAAGTAAGAGGCTGATATGAAAGATGTGATTGTATCTTACGGTGAAATAATGGGGAGATTTTCCCCTGATAACAACAGACGTTTCAGACAGACCATGCCCGGTCCTCTGAACGTGACCTTTGCGGGCGCCGAATCCAGTGTGGCCGTCTCTCTTAAACAGCTGGGTGAAAAAACCCGTTATATAACAGCACTCCCCAAGCACAGTATTGCCGATGCCTGCGAAGATTCTGTAAGAAGATTCGGAGTAGACACATCCTATATCCTCAGAACAGATGCCGGACGTCTCGGTCTCTATTTTATGGAGACCGGTGCCAATCAGAGACCCAGCCAGGTCATCTATGATAGAGCAGATTCTTCAGTCTCCGTCACCCCCGGTGATGCCTATGACTGGGAAAATATCTTTGCAGATGCCAAGTGGTTTCACATCAGCGGTATCACCCAGGCTATTTCCAAAGAAGCAGCAGAAGCTTCCATTCTGGCAGTCACCAAGGCTAAAGAAGCGGGAGCTACAGTATCCTGTGACCTGAACTTTCGAAAGAAACTCTGGAACTGGGAACCCGGAACAGCTCCCCGTGATCTTGCTGAAAAAACAGTACGCAGACTTCTCAAATATGTGGATGTGGTTATCGGAAACGAAGAGGATGCCCATGATATTCTGGGGATCAAGGCGGGAGACAGTGACGTCGAAGCCGGAGAACTGGATATTACCCGTTATCCTGATGTTGCAAAACAGATTCAGCAGCAGTTTCCCCATGTAAGCCATATAGCAATTACACTGCGTGAGAGTATTTCTGCAAACCACAATAACTGGGGTGCCATGCTCTATACTTGCAAAGACGGTTCTGCCAACTTTGCACCATTAGACGGTGAGGAATATAAACCTTACCAGATCAAAAATATCGTTGACCGTCTGGGAGGGGGAGACTCCTTTTCTGCCGGTCTGATCTATGGTCTCAGCGGTGAGTTTAAAGACTCTCCCAGGGACGCCCTTGAGTTTGCTGTAGCAGCCTCCTGTCTCTGTCACTCTATAGAGGGAGATTTTAACTACTCTTCCTACGAAGAAGTGATGGCTCTGAAAAATGGTAGTACAACGGGAAGGGTTAAAAGATAAGTCTGATTTTTTCTTTCTTTCCTTCCTCTATAAGAGGAGGGAATGAATATTAATATAAAAAGGCGCAGATAATAACTCTGCGCCATCCTTAAAATGAGCTATGCTCATTGATTTATATGTAACCTTCTAATTTCTGGTGGATCACTCTCATTAGTCATATTCAATTCCTCCTCATCATTGGGATTCTTTTCTCATGAACTTAACTTCATTATAATACCTCCATAGTAGTATTTGCAATGTTTTTCACATAAATTTGTATCTTTTGATCTCTTCCCTATATTCTATCAGTTCCAGGGGTCGTTTTCAGGCTTTTTGATCTGGAGGAATGTCTGGTGACAAAGAGGATGAGTCTTCGTCTCTAGATTGTTTTTTGAAGCAGCAGAGCTGTTTTGTTCGTTGTGTTCCTGCAATAGGAGGAATATAATGAAGAAGATGACAGGCTGGATTAAAGCTACATCCGATATTATGGTAAGGGTTCTTCTTTGAGAGGAGGAAAATATTACCCTTTTGAAGGATGTTTTTGTAAAGTTGCCGCGGCAGCATAGGAGATTTCCCATGGTAAGGCATATTGTTTTGTTTTCATTCAATTATCCTCTGGACAGTAATGAGGTTCAGGAACTTAACAGTAATTTTGATAAATTACCCTCTCTGATTCCCGAGGTTGTAAAATATGCTGCAGGAAGCAATATGAGTCCTGAGAATCTGGAAAAAGGGTATCAGATGTGTTATGTCCTTGATTTCAAGGATGCAAAAGACAGGGATACCTACCTGGTCCACCCCCACCATAAGGCCTTTGTGGAATCTGCAAAGCCTGTATTGAAAGACGTTCTTGTTTTTGATTTTGTACCGGGAGAAGTCTGAATAACCGGTTAGATTCTCAACCTCGGGACCGCCGGTGATGGGATCTTCAGTATGAGCCCAGATTCAAAAGATTCTGTGCTGCGAAGTGCCTATGAAGAACAGTATATTGCAGTTCGAACTGTCTTTGAATATTTAATATAATTTCATTTTATGGCTGTGGAAGTAGATGTATTTTAATTATTTTTTTGTTATAAATATTATTCAATATATATAATATTATTGATGAGGTAGTAAATGAAATTGTCCATCCGTCTCCGATTTTTTATATTTTTTATTCTTGTAGCTTTTTTTGCGTCGGTAGGTACAGGCTCCATTGTATATGTCCAGTATGCAAATAATATTGAAAAGACCATTGAAGAGAAAATGTTGCAGGGAGCTGATTATTTCAAACAGGCTTTTCCAGTTCATGACATAACCCGTCTAAAAAGAGAAGGGGAAATCCAATCTCCCTGGACAGTAAAATTGTTAGAAGATATACAGCTATTCTCAGATACAATGGGTTTTGCTTATATCTATATTATGGAAGAGAGAAATGGTCTCATATACTTTATTGCGGATCCAGGTTTTCTTGAAGAGGATATGTCATATGGTGATCTGTATGAGGATGTAGACCCCGTATTCCTGCAGGCCATAAGAGAACAAAGGCAGATGTTTACTGAGCCCTATACTGATGAATGGGGAACATTTCTGTCTATTCTGACACCGATTACTGAAAATGGTGAAACAATTCTTCTGTCTATTGATATGGATATCTCTAAAGTTCAAAGACTGGAGCGGGCTGCAATGCTCAGTCTGGTGCTGGGAGTTCTTTTGTTTGTGGGTCTTTCAGCCCTTTTAAGTTTTTTCATCGGCAACAGTCTGACAAAACCTATTATTTATCTTTCAGGTCTTGCAGACACTATTGCCGGTGGTGTTCTGAATGCAAATTCCGGAAATGATAAAGTGCAGAAAAGAGGAGATGAGCTGGGTGAGCTGGCTGTATCTCTGGCCAGAATGGTGGAGGTTATTACAGATCTTGTGGGAACTGTAAAAAAGGCCTCTTCCAATGTAGCAGGCAGCGGTCAGAGACTGGAGAATATGTCTTCCCAGCTGAGTGATTCTGCAAATAAACAGGCTTCTGTAGCCGAGGAAGTCTCCAGTTCTATGGAAGAGATGAGTGCCAATATTCAGCAGAATGCCCAGAATGCCAAACAGACAGAAGGAATTGCCGCCAAGGTCTCACAGGATTCCGAGGTGAGCAGTAATGCAGTGATGCGTTCCATTGAAGCAGTGAAAGAGATCTCTGAAAAAATAGGAATTGTTGAAGATATCGCCCGACAGACCAATATGCTTGCACTGAATGCTGCCATAGAAGCAGCCAGAGCCGGAGATTAGGGTAAAGGATTTGCAGTTGTTGCTTCCGAGGTAAGAAAACTGGCCGAGCGGAGTCAGAATGCAGCCTCCGATATCAGTGAACTTTCTACAAACACAATAAAAGCTGCCAGTGAAGCGGGAGATCTTCTGACCGAACTGCTGCCTGATATCCGAAAGACTTCAGAACTGGTTCAGGAAATTTCAGGAGCCAGTTCTGAACAGGATTCCGGGGTGGGACAGATCAACGAGGCCATGATTCAGCTCAGCGATATTACTCAGGTGAGTGCTGCAAACTCTGAAGAGATTGCCCAGACTACACAGCAGATGTCACAGCAGGCTGCTGAGCTGCTTGATACAATATCTTTTTTTACTATTGATGAAGATGAGGACGATCCGACTCTGCTGTCTGATAGAACCTGATAGCCTCTAACAGAAGAACGGGGCATGACTGGAGGTGAACACAGGGGGAGTCCGTTTGAGAATCTCCCTTATTTCCGGGATGCCCTGAAAATCTTTACTCATGAACTCTCTCACCTGTCTTCTTCCAAAACCGAGAGGATGTTTGAAGTCCCTGTATAGACTCAGGTCTCCTTCGTAGAAGGACATGGATAACAGATCATCCAGTTCCCTGCTCATTATGGGCATGCTGAACACAGCTGCATTGATAAAATCTATATACTCTTTCTGTTCCAGGATAAAATCTCTCGTCCTGAGGGCTGCATCCTTGTCTTCCGTGCTTGTCCCGAACATCACATAAACATATGTTCCTATACCTGTCTCTTTAAGATTTCGGAGAATAGTACGAACAGAATCCAGCCGTATCCCTTTCTGAAGCGAATCCAGCACATCCTGATCTCCCGATTCCAGGCCAAGGCAGAGCAGACGACAGCCTGATCCGGCAAGATCCCGGCAGAATGAGGGTGACGTTAATTCTTTGATAAAGTGACTGAAGCTGTACCAGGGTGCTCCCGGAGGATTCCGGATGATGGCTTTCATCAGATCCAGGCTTATTTCACTGTCAGTAATATGGATCATTGCAGGGGAGTGTTTCTCTGTCAGACTGATCAGATTACTGCTGACCAATGATGCCGCTTCCTCTTTGAAGGGGTTGTCCTCCCAGCGTTCATTACAGAATGTGCAGCGTTTCCAGGAGCAGCCGCAGGCGGCGGAATAGGGGAGTATGGGGCCGGGTGAAATATAGGGAAGGCTGTAGAGGGTTCCGGGATCAGCCAGACCTGTTCCTTTCCATTCCAGGCCTCTGAATCGGACGATGCTCTCTTCTCCCGGTCCTGCCTGAACCTCATCCGACAGCTCTGAAAGAAAGCTGCAGTCACCCGGGCCTCTCAGCCAGGATGTGATCAGGCTTCCTCCCAGCTGTATCTTTACCTCCGGCCATGTCCTGCGGATATATCCCATGATGGACATGCCCGTAAGTCCCTGGCTCAGAAAGCCTATGGAAATACCGACATGGGTGAACCTGATCTCTTTTTTCAGCTCTTCCAGTCTTTGTTCAAACCATGGGAAAAAGGGTGATTCCTGGGGATTCTTCCAGGCTCTGATCAGATCCTGACGTTTTAAAGGAGACTGTCCTTCTACCTCTAAATCTGCTGCTGTCAGTCTGTATTTTTCAGAATCCAGGGATGAGGATGCCAGATAGTTCAGATCCCGGACCTGTTTTGTGTAGCGGTCGGGGGAATCATATGCACTCTTTACTGAGCTGTCTCCTGTGAGGCTTGCCAGGATACGCGAACTATTTTTACGGACTCTCTGTGCTCTTTTATCATCAGCATTCCATGCTTCCTGTCTGCCCAGCCAGTGAAAAGCCTCTACGGCTCCGTCAAGAATATATGGTTCGTCCCCGGCGGCACGAAGAGCCCCTGCAAGTTTCAGCAGGGCAACAGGAGGTTCACAGTTTCTGACGGTGGGGGGATTGATAAGCAGCATGGATGACAGTATAGCAAGTCCGGGAGACTCCTGTCTGTAGATATACTTAAAGAGCCATCTCTCCCTTCAGTTCCCTGCTGAGTCTACGCCATTCGGGCAGGTATGAATCCAGTATGGTCTTGAAGCGTTTGTTGTGGCTGGCTTCCAGAAGGTGAGCCAGTTCATGAACGATGACGTATTCCATTATTTCGGGTCTCATGGTTATGAGTTCCAGGTTCAGCCATATCCGGCCTACTCTGGTATTGCATGAACCCCATCGGGAATTCATCTTTTTAATCCGCCACTCCGAGGGTTCTACCTTCATTTCGGCAGCCCAGCTCAGGATTACCGGATCTATGAGTTTCTTCATCTCTTTTCTATACCAGGATTCAATATGTGACCTACGTTCAGCTGCTTCTATGCCTGCTTTCTCTGATATATGTATTTCATCTTCCCTGAGCTTTATGGTTCGCCGCTTTTCTGTTTCTGAGATTCGGAGGGTATAGAGTCTTCCACGGAAGAGTATCTGCTCTCCCTCTTCATAGTTCTGTCGGGCAAGAGGGTGGATACTGTGTATGTTTTTCTGCTGCTCTTTAATCCAATCCCAGCGGGAGAGGACAAACTGTTCGGCTTTTCTGTCGGAATACCAATGGGGGACTGATAACCTTATTTCTCCATGGGGAGGGATCAGCCTCAGACGAAGGCTCTTTATCATCTTTTTCTGAACTCTCACAGGAGAGCCCTGAATATGCAGTATCTTTTCTTCTATAAATGAGAGTCTATGCATAACTTATTATACCTTTTATTTATTATATTTCTTGTACAGCTCTGTAAGTTCTTTATTGATTTCATTTCTCAGGTCTGCCGGTTTCAGAAGTTCTGCATCCTTTCCGAATGAGAGAATCCAGCTTTTTACATCTCTTCTACCTGAAGTTTTCAATTTCAGAACAAGGCTTCCGTCGGTATTCAGTTCAATTTTCTGTCCCGGCTGCCACTCCCTTTCCCTGATATAGGGTGCCGCTTCCTTTGAAAAGTGGATCACCACTGAAACCGGGTCGTTACATGTGAGGGCCCAGGCATTGCTGAGCATCGATTCGGGATCAAATTCAGGCTCTTCACGAAAGGGCCTGTCACTCATACGGATTGATTCAAAACGTTCCAGTGCCATAGTTCTCAGGGCTTGGTCCTCTCTGCGGTAGACAAAACAGTACAGACCGTAATTCCATTCAAAAAAGCAAAGAGGGGCAAATTCAATTTCCTTCTCTTCTTCACCGCCGTCTCTGAAAGAGCGATAGCTTCCCCGGCAGTATTTTTTTTCAAGTGCAGCCTGAAGAAGGGTCTCGTAGATCTTCTCCTTACCCTCCAGATGTTTGTACTGTCCCGGAATATTTATAAAGATATCTTTGAATCTCTGCAGTTCTTCGGCTCCGGAGTTTTCAAGGTAAAATTGCTCCAGCCTGTTACGCAGAGCCGAAATGGTCTGCTTCATCCCTGATTCATACAAGGGTGTCTGTCGTGAGAGAATCTGATACAGAATCATTATCTCGGCGGTATTCAGGGAAAGCCGGGGAACTCTTCCTGATGGTCGGGCACTTACATATTCGGCCATAAGTCCCCAGCTTTTTGTTTTACCATCCAGGGGTGAGTCTACAAGGGGATATCCAAGTTCATCCATGGATTCGAATAGTCTATAGACCGATCTGCGGCTGATGTCCAGTTTCTCCTGGAGTTCTTTGATACTGATACCACCAGGGCGGGACAACAGTTCAAATGCTTTCATAAATTGAATCAGGTTTTTTGCAGCAGCCATATAAAAACTCCCGAATTAATTAAATGCGTGCCATATTGTGACATATTGCGTCTATAGAATGAGGTAGAACAAAGGAAAAATCAAGGCTTCAGCTTTTAGATCCTGTTCACTATAGGAGTATTATTATGAGAAAAATTATGATTCTGGAAGAACAGGATTTCTGTGGAGAACCTGGAGACATGTCAGCCCTGAAAGCAGGAAAGGCAGACTGGGAAAAACAGGTGGATGAAATCTTTCTTATTCAGTCCTATAACACCATTCAGTGTCTGAAATCCCATGATGATTATAAAGGCGTCTGTTCTGTGGCCGATTTTGTAAAATATCTGCTCCCAGAATAGGCTCTGTGTTGACAGCACCTGCCCCAGATCGTAACATAAACATTCTATAATCTGATATCAAGGAAATGATTCTATGAAAAAAATGATACCCCTGCTTATGGTAGTTATGGTCTCCCTTCTCTCCTGCGGTGCAGGAAAACTGGATGAGGGTAGCGTTGCCAGAGTAAATAAAACAGATATTCCCCAGAGCGAGTTTGACGCTGAGGTGGAAGCATTCAAGAAGCAGTATGAGGCACAGGGACAGTTCCTGACAGAAGCTGATCTGGATATGGTCAAACCCCGTCTTCTGGATTCTCTTGTGGTAAAACAGCTGCTCCTGGACAAGGCTGCATCCCTGGATATTGCTTCTGACAGCGAATCAGTGCAGAAACAGATGGATTCTTTTAAACAGCAGTTCCCCTCTGATGAGGAGTTTATCAACAGCCTTGCGACAAACGGATTTACCGAAGAATCTCTGACTCAGGAACTTGAATGGCAGTCTGTTCTGCAGAGTCTCTTCGATCTGGAAGTTGCCGACAAGGTCACATCTTCTGATGAAGATATTCGTAAATTCTATGATGACAATAAAGAGACCTACTTCATGACTCCCGAGTCTGTGAATGCCAGCCATATTCTGATGATGATAGGTGATGAGCAGAGTGAAGAAGACGCACTGCTTAAGATTCAGAAAGCACAGCAGAAGATTGCAGCCGGTATGGACTTCGGTGATGCTGCTGCCACTTACTCTGAAGGTCCCACCAAGGACAGAAGAGGAGATCTGGGAACTATTGCCAGAGGACAGACAGTCCCGGCTTTCGAAGAAGCAGCATTCTCACAGGAAATCGGAGTTGTGGGAGAACCTGTTCTTTCCCAGTTCGGTTATCACCTGATCCTTGTGACAGGAAAGAATGAAGCCTTTGCCACTCCCTTTGAGGATGTCAAAGATATGATTAAACAGCAGCTTGACGAGCAGGCAATCCAGGAAGGAACAATGGCCTATATCGAAGAACTTAGAGAGAGTGCCGATATTGTGCTGCCTGAATGGGCTACTGCCGAAACAGAGGCAGCTGTACAGGCACCCGCTCAATCCTGATTTTTGATCTTTGAATCCTGCATTAGTCCCCTTGTAAGGGCTGCGGGATCATCGGTAGCTTTTGATGGATGAGAACTCTATGCTGATCTGTTTTTCCGAATAGTAGCGGGTCAGGTAGTTTTCAATCATCCCTTTATTGAGAACTTTCTCTTTGAACTTCGGTCCGAAGAGAATTGTTTCCAGCTCCATGTTCAGGGCTTTCATATCCATATCAAGATATGGATAGAAGGCTCCATGGTTGTTTATCCGCCAGCTGGCCTTGTTCAGCAACTTTTCACTGTCATCGTAACAGATCAGCCTGTACTCTGACTCTTCAGCGTAATCGCTGTCCTTGATGAAATAACCCCATCTCTGATAATCTCTGAAATCAAAATTTTTCTGAAGTTCATCAGTTATTCTTGACCGGATACGGCTTAGAGTTGCAGCAATCGCTTCACCGTAGAGTATGCAGCCGAAGCGGAGATATTTGTCATCGCTGATTCCGCTCAGATCCAGTCCGAGACAGACTCCTGTACCGTCTGCTCCGTAGAGTCGCCACTGGTTGAGGTTGTCATAGCGGTCGGTGAGAGAGAAGATAAACCTTTTCGTTATATTATGCAGGCGAATCTCATCCAGTTCGGGGTCCAGCTGCTCCTTGAGGATTGTATTCCCGCTGCTGATCTCAGTTATATCGTTCAGCCCTGCAGGACTGGAGAAACGTATCTTTCCGCTTTTGAGAATCTCCATCAGGGCGGGGAAGGATGTGTAGTGATAAAATGTCTTTGTCTTGTCCCTCATATGGATAAGTTCTTCAAAGATCTGCTGCTCCTGTTTGAGAAAGAATGTCTCTTTCTGCAGATCCAGCTGTACTTCCAGGGAGAGAGAAGGTGGGAGTCCCGGGTGTCCCCGGGATTCAAAAAGTGTATTCAGCTCCCGCTGAAGAATTTCCTGCATATTCATTTCCGGCCCTCCATCTTGTATCTGTAAAAGCGGCTGCTTAATCGGAGAATATGGTACTCCTGTTCCGTCCGCCATCTTTTGAGATGAAAAGTGCTTTATCTGCCTTTGCGATAAAGGAGCTCAGAGTTTCTTCTTTTTTGGGACAGGCAGAGTATAAGCCGGCACTTACAGTTACTTTTTTATTAAATTCAGGATGCTTAATCCCCTGGATTCCGGCTCTTATCCTTTCTAATACATTAAGTGCTTCCGCTTTCTCTGTATCAGGAAATATCATAACGAATTCTTCACCACCGAAGCGGACAAACAGATCTGTGACACGCAGTACCTGTGTGCATAGATCTGCAATTCGCTTGAGTACCAGATCTCCTGTTCCATGTCCATACTCATCATTTATGAGTTTGAATTTATCAATATCAATAATACCAACCGATAAATACGATTTGCTGCGAATTGCAGTTTCATAAAGCAGTCTCCCTTCCAGTTGAAGACGGTGTCTGCTGCCGGCTCCGGTGAGTGCATCTTCCATTGCCATCCTATAGGCACTTTCATGAAAAAGTGAGTTCTCCAGGGCTATGGCAATGTGGTCTCCAATTGTTCCGGCAATTTCCAGATGGTGTTTATTGAATTTTCCCTTTTCCGTATGATCCAAAGCCATAAGTCCCAAAATTTCTCCCCCCGCAATAAGGGGGATGCCGATCCAGGATCGCAGAGTCATATTTTTAACAGGCTGACTGAAACTGGGGAACTCTTTTTCTATATCATTTGTCAGGACAGGGATTCTCTGCTGAAGTGCCTTGGTACTCAGACTTCCTGCGTCTGGAAACTTAAACTTCATGGACTTAATTTTCTCAATATCCTCGAAACCGGAGCCCCCTAATACTTCAAGGTATGAACCCTTTAATAACTGGACAGTGCTTGTCTGGAAGGGAATGATTCTCCGCATCTCCTCGAGTATATTCTGTACTGTTTCATTGATATCCAGGGAGGAACTGAAGGTTGCAGACATCTGTCTCATGAGTTCAAGTTCCCTGGAGCGTTTCTTTTCTTTTTTAATACTGTTCTTAAGTTCTTTCTCAGTCTGTTTCAGTTCGGTAATATCTGTATCAGATCCGACAATTATCAGGGGGGTTCCATCTTCTTTTAATCTCACAACCATACTTGTTGATTTTATAAAGAGATAGGAACCGTCGGACTGTTTCAGACGATATGTTTCATCGAACTGCGATGATTTTCCTTCCCTTTTTCTTGTCAGGCTTTCGCTGACTCTTTTTCTGTCTTCGGGATGGATGTTCTCCAGGAAGCCGTCACTGGTTCTATCTACCTGAAACTTATCTTTTATATCAGTCCAGTAATGACTGGGTAGAGTTTCATCGGTTTCATAATTCGTTATGTAGATACCAATATCGGAGAGAGCTTTGAGAAGTGTTTCATCGGCTATTAATGTTTTGAACGTTTTATTCTGCTTCATAATTATTGAACTCTATATCAATTGTAGTTCATTTTCTGAAAGATTTTTTATGATGAAGCTTCATTCAGTCAGAGGAGTTCTATTCCTACTATCAAATTATAATTTGCATGATTTAATGAAAAATATGTATACTTTTAAATTATGAATGACATAACAAATCTTCCTCTCAAAGAGCGTCCCGTTGATATCTTCTTTATAATCATGTTTGCTCTTTTCACAATCACCTCAGGTATTGCCGATCTCATTCCTACACTGGGAATCGAAATGTCTCCGGACAGCCCCAATTTTATTGCCAGGGCTAACTATGCCTACGCCTATGGAACTGATCCGCTTTTTCTCTTTACTGCGGATCATCCCGTTCCCGTCTGGATGAGGTTTGTGACAGGTCTGTCAGCCTTTGTTTATCCTGTTTTCTACATTCTCTTTATTGTCTCTGCCATTAAGGGATGGAATCGGATACAAGTCCCTGCAGTCATGTATGCCACCAGTATTTCAGTGATTACAGGAGTTGTCGTATTTGGTGTAGAATTTTTCGGGGAGCCCGAATGGAGATGTCAGAATATTCCCAAATTTTTGAGTCTGAATCTGCCCTATGTTCTGATTCCTCTGTTTCTGCTTGTCAGGATGAGAAAAGAGAGCCCCTTTACCAGGAAGTTCTAGCTCTGTCAGTTTCATTGGAATCATAGAATTATCAGTAGATAAAAAAACCGGGCTTCCACAGCCCGGCAATCCCTGTCCACGGTGGACAGGGACATATATATAAACTGCTTAACCTTTGACCTTGATGGCCAGGGGTGCAGGTTTCTCCTTGCGGGGGAGTTCCAGGGTCAGGAGTCCATTTTTCATCTCCGCCTGGATCTTATCGCTCTGCAGGTCTTCGGGAAGAACAAAGCTTCTTTCAAAAACAACCTTGTTTTCATCTTTTTTATTCTCACCTTTCTGAACTGCCTGGATTGTCAGCAGGTTTTCCTTTACCTGAATATCAAGATCCTCTGCGGTAAATCCGGGAAGCTCTGCAGTCAGAACCACACGATTTTCTTCATTTTCAATATGGACTATGGGTTTCCGGGGTGCTGCTTCATCGGCATTGTTAAAATCATTAAACATCTTATCCATTTCTCTCCAGGGATTTACGGTTCCTGCAGAATTTCTTCTAACTACTAAATTGGTCATTGTCTTACCTCACTATTATATTTATTACTTAGGCTTTTACTTTTATTGATCTGGGGGCCGCTTTCTCTTTTCGGGGAAGATCCAGGGTCAATAAGCCATTTTTCATTTCTGCTTCAAAATTGTCTCTATTCAGATCATCAGGAAGAACAAAGCTCTTTTCGAAGATTATTTTTCTCTCTTCTTCAGCTTTTTCACCCTCAATCTCAGCCTTAATCTCTGTGATTCTGAAGGCCTGGACAGTAAGCAGGTTTTCTTTTACCTGAATATCGATGTCTTCAGGGCCGAAACCGGGAAGCTCTGCTGTAAGAGTCACTTTGCTTTCTTCATTGTTGATCTGAACCACGGGCTTACGGGGCTCATCTGAGGCTCTATAGAAGGAATCCCATGCTTTATCAATTTCATTCCAGGGATTTACCTGAGCTCTTCTTCTAACTACCATATTTGTCATATCTGTACCTCCAGATTTTGTTTGCATTTTATACTGACTATAATGCAATGACTGTGCCAACTTTTTTTGAAATACTGTTAAAATGTTTCTGTGTAAGTAAATAAAATATATATTTTTGTCTATGGCCCCATGACCTAATATTATTTTTACTGGATTATGTATCTGAAAGATTGAAACTGTGTCTTTTTGAGACAGAGGGGTCCATTCAATTCTAAGATGGGTCAAAATAACACAGCAGGGTAGTAATGACCCAGTTTTGTACCTGAAATTCTGAGTCAAAGAGAGTCAATATGTCTAAAATGGGATCTTGTTCAGTATTACAACAATTAGTGGGAAAATGTCACATTGCCGGTGAACAGAAGCTGTTTTACCATGAACTATGATCCAAAAGGAGGATTGATATGATGAAAAAAGCTCTACTAGTTTCTTTGCTCATTATGAGTCTGGCTCTCCCGCTCTTTGCTTCGGGTGCTCAGGAGGCAACCGGGCCCGTAACTATTACATTCTGGACCCATGAAGACCCCAACAGAACTGCTCTGGAAGACCGCTATATAGCTGAATTTCAGGCTGCAAATCCTGATGTCACAATCGAAAGAGTGACCAACTCCAGTAAGAAAATGCCCGAACTTCTCTTAACGGCCTTTGCTGCCAATGAAGGCCCTCATATCTTCAATACTCAGATTGAGGATGGATATGCCTATATTGCCAACGGCCGTGTGGCTCCAGTTAATCTGGGTGCTGCCGGATTTAAATCCGTCAAAGACCTTAAGGCTTCTTATGTTGACGGTGTTCTGGATGCTGTATCAGAAGATAACAATGTATACGGACTTCCTCTTGAGCTGACAAACTGGGCTCCCTATCTGAATAAACAGATTTTCCGAGATGCCGGTCTTGATCCCGAAAAAGACTATCCCAAAACCTGGGAAGATATGGTAGCCGTTTCTCAGAAGATCGTTTCCAGAGAAGGTGAGATAATCACTCGCCGTGGATTTGACTTCCGCTATCCCTATTATCTGGTGTCCATGGTTCCCATGGTTGAACAGCTTGGTGGGAAATTAGTCAGTGATGACGGTAAAACTGCCATCGTTGGTGATGAAGCATGGCTTAAATTTCTGCAGTTTATGGCTGACTGGGGACCCAATGGTCTGAATCTGGGATCTCCCACCTATAAGAATGGACGTAAGCTCTTTAATTCCAACAATAATGATATGGGTATGGCCATGAGCGGTCTGTATCAGGCTGGACGTATCAGAGCCGATAACCCCGATTTCTACAACAGTGGTGACTGGATGGTAATTCCCTTTCCCCAGTTTGAAGATGCTGTAGAAGATGTCGCATCTGCCTACTATGGTCACTTCTATATGGTTAACAGCCAGAAAGCCGATCGTGAGCAGAAAGTGGCCTGGGAATTTATCACTTACATGCTTTCCCACTCTGAAGAATACCTGACAGAAGTCGGTCTGATTCAGCCCACTAAAGCGCTGATGTCTTCAGAAACCTTTGCCAATATCCCCTATGCTGATGTATTTGCAGCCGATATGGCCAAAGGAAACATCGTGTATTACGCTGAAAACAGTGCCAAGATTCAGGAATTGATCAAAGAAGCAGTTGAGGGTGTTATGCTCAGCGGCATCGCTCCTGAAAAGGCCCTGGCTTCACTAAAAGTAAAAGCACAGGAAGTACTTGATCAGGAGTAGAATCTGATCGGAATTTAATAAAACATTTTGAGGCGGCCAAATCCGGTAACACGGTTTTTGACCGCCTCTTATTTAAAGGCCCTTAGGTCTAATTAAATAATCACCAAGGTTCTAAATGAATCTTGGTAGTATTAAGCCCTTAGGTCTAATTAAATAATCACCAAGGTTCTAAACGAACCTTGGTAGTGAAAAGGAACCATAATGAAAAAGCCCTATGGTGGAATCGAACGGAAACTGTCCCGCTGGGGCTGGATCTTTATTACACCTTCTCTGCTGTTTTTCTCAATTTTCAGCTTCTACCCGATTCTGAATGCAGCGTACACAAGTTTTTTCAGAAAGAAGATTCTTTCTCTTAAACCTCCTACATTTATAGGATTGAAAAATTACTCTTACCTGCTGCAGTCCAGTGATTTCTGGAATTCCATCCGGGCTACATTTGTCTTTACGGTGGGTACCTTCATACCCCTTGTTGTATTCAGTCTGCTTTTAGCTGTACTGATTCTCTCAGTCAGAAAAGGGCAGAAATATCTGCAGCTGGCCTATTACGCACCGGCGGTTCTCTCTTCTGTTGTGGCAGCCGTGATCTGGCTCTCCATCTTTGATCCAAGAGGGATCGGAAATCAGTGGGTCAATTTCTTCATGAATACACCTGGAATCGATCATAAGTGGCTTGCGAGTTCCTTTATGGTTCAGTTTTCTACAATACTGGTCTATTTCTGGAAGTACATAGGATACTTTGTGGTCATATTTATTGCAGGGCTTTCAGCAATTCCCGGATCTCTATATGAAGCTGCCCGGATAGACGGTGCAAGTAACTGGCAGAGCTTCTGGCGGATTACTTTTCCGTTGTTGAAACCAACAGTTGTTCTGGTTTCAGTCATGTCCATGCTTCAGTGTCTTAAGACTTTCAGTACCCAGTATCTTTTTGTTCAGGCCGGTTCTCCCCAGGCTCCCATCAATGTAATTACCCTGAACATCTTTAACACGGGAATTCGGGATCATCATATAGGTCGTTCCAGCGCCATGAGCATCATTCTTTTCCTTATTATGCTCTTTTTTACCTGGTTCCAGTTCAAGACCTCAAAAGCCGACGACGTGACTTATTAGGCACTCAGACAAAGATTTGTATTAGAAAAAGGAAATCGACCATGAGTACAATTGCGATTCAACCAAGAACATCCAGAATGATCTCTCCGGTGACCATTCTTATATATTTAATACTTCTGGGAGCATTGATCTTCACACTGATCCCCATAGTTTTTATGTTCAGTGCCTCCATGATGCCAAGCAAGGATATCCTGAAGATGCCCTTCCGCTGGATTCCCAGGGGATTCCACTGGCAGAATTTTGCCAAAGCTGTAGCAGGAAATGATGGAAGCTATATCTTTATCCGGAACTTCATGAACTCGATGATTGTTTCGGGCATAGTAACACTGACGACAGTTATTCTATCTGCCATAACCGGATATGGTCTTGCAAAGTTCCGATTCAAAGGAAGAAATTTTGTCTTCCTGGCTATTATGGCAACCATGATGATTCCCTTCGAAGCCATAATGATCCCTCTGTATATGGTTGCCACCAAGTTCCATCTGCAGAACTCGTATGGTGGATTGACACTCCCGTTTCTAGTTAATGCATTCGGGGTTTTTATGATGCGTCAGTATCTCCTTCCATTTCCTGATGAGTTTCTTGATGCCACCAGGATTGACGGTGCCGGAGAGTTAGGTATTTTCTGGTATGTCGTTCTTCCAAACTGTGCGCCGGCTATTGCGACCCTTTCCATTTTAACCTTCAGGAGTCAGTGGGATAATCTGCTCTGGCCTCTGCTGATTGCTCAAAGTGAAAAGATGAAAACTCTGCCTCTTTATATCGTTAAGTTCTCTGCAGAGAAATATACCAATGAGGGAGCCATGATGGCTGTGGCTGTTCTTGCCAGTATTCCTATGCTGATCCTGTTCTTTACCATGAGCAAATATTTTGTTTCCGGTTCTGCTGTATTCAATTCAAGAAAGGGGTAACCACCTGGTTTATGATTAAATTATTTATTTTTGATATGGGGGGTGTAGTTGCCCGTGATTTTGATATTCTCCCCGAGGCAGCAGCCCTTCTGGGACTGAGTGAAGAGGCTATGCTGGATTATATCCGGGAGGATATTGAAGGGCTTATGAATGGTTCTGTTTCCTCTGTAGAATTCTGGAAGCGCTTTACAGATAGAAGCGCTGTGGTGGTAGATGGGAATCCGCTTATTGATCTATTCAATCCCCGTCTGGACAATGCCACCATCAGTCTTATTCTCAGCATAAAAAAATTCTGTCCCGCAGTCTGTGGTACTAATACAATTGCAGAGCACTATAATCACCACAAAGGCAGGGGAGATTATGCTGTCTTTGACCGGGTCTATGCATCCCATCTGATGGGTATTGCGAAACCGAGATCTGAGTTTTTTCAATGGATACTGGATAAGGAGTCTGTCAGACCGGAAGAAGTTGTTTTCTGTGATGATATGGATGTAAATGTTGAGAGCGCCAGGGCCCTGGGAATGAATTCATTTCTTTTCAGGGATGCCGAAACCTTTACTCATGAGTTTTCTAAATCCGGTCTCAACATTCAGTAGTTTCAGATTTTTTCTCTTATACTGCCGTTTCTGAACTGACCCGGTGTGACTCCCATATAACGGCGGAAGAGCTGGGTGAAATAACCATGATCCCTGAACCCCGTCTGATGAGCGATCGCACTGATTTTCAGTGAGCGTTCCTGTAGCAGTTTCAAGGCTTTTCTTAGCCTGTAGCAGGTAAGATATTCAAGAAATGTATATGAGGTTTTCTCTTTGAACAGTCGGGATAGATAGCTTTGGGTTATGCCCAGCTTCTCAGCTACATCGGGCAGACCTATATCCCGATGGAAATTTTCCCGGATATATTCCACCGAAAGTCTTATATATTCATCCTTACTGTCTCCGGCCGCTGCAGGTCCGTACTCCTGGAACTGGAACAGGTGGCTTTTTTCAATAAGACTGCTATTGTACTGAACCTGCTGCTGTTCTGCAGCGGTGGTTATTTCTGATGCAATCCTTTTGATCAGTGCATGAAATTCATCATCATCAATTGGCTTTAAGAGATAGTCAATGACTCCCAGACGCATGGCCTGTCTGGCGTATTCAAAATCAGAGTGACCTGTCAGGAGTATGGCTGACGGTTTATCACTTCCCAATATTCTATCCAGTTCCTCCAGCATGGAAAGGCCGTTCATTCCAGGCATCCTGATATCGGTGATAACCAGCTGAGGGTGAATCTTCCGGATCAGTTCCAGACCGTCGGAGCCGTTCTCCGCCTCACCTATAAGAGTACAGCCCAGCTCCTGCCAGGGGGTAGTGAGTGCAATTTCACGGCGTAGATATTCTTCATCTTCTACAAGAACAACGGTGATCATCTGTCTTCCTTTCTTTCCAGGGGGATTGTCACAACCACTCTGGTTTCTTCTCCGAGAGTACTGCTGATATTGAGTCCCCCTGATTCTCCGTAGAGGAGCATCAGTCTTCTATGAACATTATTCAAACCCACACCGTGAGAGCCCGAGTGGTCACCGGGTAACCAGGGAGTATTCATTCCAAGCCCGTTATCCCTGATTTCTATATTCAGCTTTCCTTCCTTTTCGGAGGCCTCAACCGAAACTTTGCCGGCTTTTGTTTTCTGTTCCAGACCGTGGATTACAGCATTCTCGACGATGGGCTGAAGTATCAGTTTCGGTAGATTCTGATTTAAAAGATTTTCAGGGGCTGTGACAGAATAACTGAGTCTCTGACCGAATCGTATTTTCTGAATGGCAAGATAGCTTTCAAGGAGTTCCAGGCTTTCCGCCAGCGAAACCATTTCCCTGTCGTTGTCTATTGTGTTGCGAAGAAGTTTCCCAAGCTGAGTGACTATGGTTGTGATCTGTTCAACTCCCTCAAGCTTTGCAATGGATTTTATCGTATTCAGGGTATTGTAGAGGAAGTGGGGATTGATCTGGGCCTGCAGGGCTTTACGCTCTGCAATTCTCAGTTGTTCCTGCTCTTCCTTTGTTTCGACCATCAGGTTTTCAATACGTCCGGTCATTACATTAAAGCGTTTAAATAGAAGTCCTATTTCATCGTGTCGGTCCAGGGGAATTCTGACACTGAGATCTCCCTCTTCTACTTTTCCCATTGCCAGTGTCAGGCTATGTACCGGTTTTGAGATGGATCTTGAAACCAGTAAGGCCAGGAATACCGCCAGGATTGTACAGAAAAGAAGCATCCAGAGAGTAATTCTGACCAGGTAATCCAGATTGGAAAGGATCACTTTTATGGGTACCGTTCCGGCAATCTGAAAAGGCTGGATGGCGAGAGGAGTATGAATAATCATTCTTTCATCTGCCGTATACTCTCCTCCCGCATCCGTCTGAATCCCAGAGAGAAAGGGAAGACGGCTGAAGTCTCCGTCATTTTCACTGTGCCGTAAATCACTGACAATGTTGTTTTTTGGGTCTACTATAAGGAGCTGGGAAAACACATCGTGATTCTTGTCTTCACTCAGGGACGCTATATGGGCCTTATTTACATCAAGCAGAACAAATCCGATTATATTGCCGCTTTTGTCACGGATTGCACGGCATATAGTCAGGAAAACAGGATCACCTCTTCCTGTTATATAGCTGTTGAATACGGCCCATGTTTTTTCGGGCTGGGATCGGGCCAGAGCAAAGACTCCTCCTGCGGCATCGGAGTCCGTATCGGAGTCCGCATCGAGATAAGAGCTGGGAACCTGTTGAGAAGAGAGAGATGGAAAACCGGTCATACTGATAATATGAATTGATGCATGATCTATATGACCACTGAGGGCTGTGTATATTTTCTTATAGAGGTTCAGTCTTTTAACACGGGGCGGATTTCTGTCCTGCAGGATGGCATTTATGATCTCTTCATCCAGACTGAGGGCATAAACCCTGTGTCTGTACTCCTCAAAAAGACTATCAAGATCACCACTTATCCCTCTGATGGCAATCTGTGCCTGCTGTTTATAGGAACCCTTCATTATTCCATCGGAGAGGAGGGCAAAAGAGCTGCTCAGGAGTGCAACAGGAATTATCCCTGTTAGCAGAAAGGCCAGGAACAGTTTGTATATATAGCGGAATCTGCGCAGCAAAAGAGGCCTCCGTGGATCAGTTATGCAATTATACCATCCCTTTTTTATATAGAGACTGAAATAATTATTGTTGCATAAGGGAATGATTTCAGCCGGACAGATGTTCTTTCGTTTTTATAATTTCCCCAACCTGTGTTAATATTAAAGTATATGAATATTGTAAGCATCACTATTGATACTCTGATTATAAAATGTGAAAAAGGCCGGAATCTTTTGACAGTTGCCAGAGAGAACGGTTTTGATATCCCTTCCCTCTGTTTTATGGAGCATCTGCTTCCTTCGGGAGCCTGCCGCTTGTGTGTTGTCCGTATTGATGGAATGAGGGGGCTGAAGAGTGCCTGTACCCTGGGTGCCGAAGAGGGCATGGTCATCACAGCCTTTGATGACGAAATTGAAAAAATACGTCGGACGACTCTGGAGCTGATTCTGGCGGATCATGATCTGGACTGCTCAGTCTGTCATCAGAACGGAGAATGCACCCTGCAGGATCTGTCCTATCGTTATCAGATAGGTGTGGAACAGAATCGTGAATTTAATCCAATCTATGAACGACAGGTTCCACCGGTGGATAATACATCTCCTGTTCTTGAATATGATCCGGGGAAGTGTATCCGTTGCGGGATTTGTGTACAGGCCTGCTCTTTCCTGCAGGGTAAGGGTGTTCTGGACTTTGTGGAACGGGGGATGGAAGCCTATCCCTCTCCTGAATATATGAGCTGGAAAGAATCAAGCTGTGACGGATGCGGGGAGTGTGTACAGAACTGTCCTACAGCTGCCCTGACAGAAAAACCTGTAAACGGCCGTTACAGGATTATCGATATAGACCGGAAGATCAGAACAACATGCGGCTACTGCGGTGTGGGATGCCAGATGGATCTCTGGATCAAAGACAACAAGGTTGTCAGAGTCAGAGGTGCCGGTCCTGATGTTCTGCCCAACCGGGGACGCCTCTGTGTTAAGGGGCGCTTTGGTTATGAATTTCTTAACAGCCCTGAACGTCTGACGACTCCCCTTATTAAAGAGAACGGTGAGTTCCGGGAAGCCTCCTGGGATGAGGCTCTGGATCTAACGGCCCGGAAGCTCTCAGGCATACGCGATCAATATGGATCTGATGCTCTGACGGGGCTTGCCTCCGCCCGTTGTACCAACGAAGAGAACTATGTTTTTCAGAAATTAATGAGAGCTGCCCTCGGAACCAATTCTGTCGATCACTGTGCCAGGCTCTGTCATGCTCCCACGGTGGCCGGTCTTGTCCGGGCCTTCGGTTCGGGAGCCATGACAAATCCTATTGAGGATCTGGCAGGATCAGACTGTATTCTTGTCACGGGGACCAATGTTTCCGAGACCCACCCCGTGACGGCCACCTATATCAGGAACGCCAGGGACAGGGGAGCAAAGATTATCGTTATTGATCCCCGGAAAATTGACCTGGTGCACGGATCTTATCTCTGGTTACGTCAGCGATCCGGGACCGATGTGGCCTGGATCAACGGTCTGATGCATATCATCCTGGAAGAAGGACTGGCGGACAGAGATTTTATAGAGAGCCGAACTGAGAATTTTGACGCCCTGGAAGAGGCTGTCAAATCATTTACTCCCGAGAAAGTTGAAGAAATATCCGGAATCCCTGCTGATAAATTGCGAGAGGCTGCCAGGGCTTTTGCCACTGCCGACAAAGCTTCTATTGTTTTTGCCATGGGGATCACCCAACATGTGACCGGTACAGACAATGTTCTTTCTCTGGCCAATCTGGCCATGCTCTGCGGGCAGATCGGCCGTCCTTCGACGGGGGTGAATCCCCTACGAGGTCAGAACAATGTACAGGGTGCCTGTGACCTTGGAGGCCTGCCCAATGTCTATACGGGCTATCAGAAAGTAGAAGACCCTGAGGTCCGTGCAAAGTTTGAAAAGGCATGGGCTGTGGATCATCTGCCCGAAAAAAACGGACTTACCGTTGTAGAGATGATGAACGCCGCAGGAAAGGGTGATGTGAAGGGGATGCTGATTATGGGTGAGAATCCCATGCTTTCTGATCCTAATCTGAACCATGTGGAAGAGTCCCTGAAGAAGCTGGACTTTCTGGCAATTCAGGATATATTCAGGACCGAAACTACCCGTTTGGCGGATGTAGTTTTCCCGGCAGCCGCCTATGCGGAGAAAGACGGTACCTTTACCAATTCAGGCCGTCGACCTTTGAGAGTCCGCAAGGCTGTGAATGCTCCGGGTGAGTCCCGGGAGGACTGGAGAATTCTCACCGAGCTTTCTACAAGAATGGGCTATCCCATGGAGTACAGGGATGCTTCCGAAATTATGGATGAGATCGCCTCGGTCACTCCCATCTACGGCGGTATATCCTATAAGCGTCTTGAAGAAGAGAATCTGCAGTGGCCCTGTCCAGATGCAGCACATCCTGGAACGTCCTATCTGCATAAGGATAAGTTCTCACGGGGGAAGGGCCGTTTTCATCCTGTGGACTTTATACCACCCGCCGAGCGGCCTGATAAGGAATACCCCTTTGTACTTTCCACAGGACGTATGCTGTTCCATTACCACACCGCAACTATGACAAGACGTTCCACTGCTCTGAACTCCTTTGCGGCAGAGGCTTATGCCGAGATCCACCGGGATGACTTGAAGGCTCTCGGGATAGAAGACGGAACCATGTTGAGAGTCACAAGCAGAAGAGGTGAGATCACAGTCCCTGCCAAAGAGAGCGAGAGAGTGGCCCCGGGAGTCATATTTATTCCCTTCCATTTTCATGAATCTCCGGCCAACAGGCTTACAAACGATGCCCTGGACCCTATATCAAAGATTCCTGAACTCAAGGTTGCCGCCTGCCGTGTTGAAGCCGCAGGAGAATCCTTATGACAGATCTGAAACAACAGGCTCAGGGACATGTCACTGCAGGTATTCTGACTGGTGGCGGAAGCCGCCGTTTCGGCAGAGATAAGGCCTTCTATCCCTGGAAGGGGAGGACCCTGGTGGAGTGGACTATCCGCGGAGCCGGGCACATGACCGATGATATCTATCTGCTTGTGAAAGAGCGGCAGCATATGGACAGTCCTCTCAGGGGTATCAAGATTCTGGAGGATCACTTTGAGGTCCCCACACCCCTGAACGGGATACACTCGATCATACCTCATGTGAAGGAGTGGCTTCTGCTTCTGGCCTGTGACATCCCCTTTTTTGATGAACAGATTCTGAATCTCCTCTGGGAATATAGAAGTATGGATAAGGCTACTGTTATCAGGGCGGATGACAGATATCATCCCTTTCTGGGACTCTATCCTGTTTCCGTTCTGAGCTGCTGGGATGAGGCATTTGCAGCCGGTGAGTATCATCTTCAGAGAATTGTAGAACGAATGCCCCGGGTTATTCTGGAAGAGGATCTCCTGGAGTCCAGAGGCATAGACCGATTGAGTTTTGCCAATATCAACAGCCCCGCCGATCTGGAAAGGCTGCCTCTGTGAGTTCCGGGAATATTTCCAGAGATGTCCCCATAATCCGTTATGAAAACGGAGCTGTCGAATCGAGGATGGACCGGGTAATCTCTGAGGAGTGGCTGAAGGTTAATCTGAAGGGCAGCCTGTTCAGCGAAATGCCTGTGACCCCGAGGGATCTGCCTGATTTAGTGACGGGTCTTCTCTTTGGAGAGGGGCTTATTCATCCAGGAGTTGTTCCGTCAATAAGGTTCAAGGGGGATGAGTGCTTTGTGGAGATTCCGGATCTAGAGCCACCCGCAGGCTTATCAGATCCAGAAGAACTCAAAGCATTTTCTGATGATCCGGATCGCTGGACCCCGGAAGATCTTTTCACTCTCATGGATGCCTTTCAGAAACTTCCATCTGTCTATCATGAAACCGGCGGAGCCCATATGGCCGCCTTTGCCGTCGATGGTATTGTTCACTGGGCCGATGATATAAGCCGGAGAAATGCGGTGGACAAGGTTCTGGGGAAAGGGTTCCGGGAAGGCTGTGATTTCTCAAAAGGAATAATCCTCAGCTCCGGTAGAATCTCTTCAGATATGATTCTCAGAATGGTGAGAACAGGAATCCCTGTTATCGCCTCTATTTCAGCACCTTCGGACAAGGCTGTTGAACTGGCTGTTAAATATAATGTGACCGTCTGTGCTTTTGTCCGGGGACGGCGTTTTAATGTCTATTCAGGAGCTGACAGGCTTATACTGTAAAAACCTGTGTTGTCCATCCTTTATCGAAGGAATATATTATCAGAAAATCTTCCAGGAACAATTCCCTGACAGAAATGATAAGGGTCCCCTTGAAATTGCTTTTCAGGTATTCGATGGCAGGGGAAAACCCCTTGTCCTTCAGTTCTAAAGCCCCCGCTTCATCTATGAATATATGGCTGCAGTCCAGAGCGTCTTTGTATGAGTCATAGCTGTTGTCAAATGCATCTTGAAAAAATGTATATCGCATGCCCATTTTGAAACAGCGCTCTTCCTGTCCTGCCCAGTCTTCTTCAATACAGCTTGCCAGCAGCATCTCTTCTCCTGACCTGAGATTCTTAAGAACTATTCTGGATTTATTATTATCCTTATTGAGAACAGATATATAGCCGCCTATCCGGTTATTATCCTCAACATGAAATTGTCTGTAGAGATTCCATAGCGCTGTGGTCTTCCCACGGTCTCTATCGGCTGTTACAAGTATCAGTTTACTCATCGGTTTCACTCTCGCTTATGGGGCTTATGGTCATGGGGTTCCGGAATCGCAGAAAGAGGGCTCCAATAAAGAGAGTGTTTACAACTGCAGCGGCAGCAAACAAATTCCATACGGGGCTTCCCGATGCCAGATTTCCAACATAGCTGTGTAGCTTCAGACTTATAGTATACTTCTCTTCACTGTTTAAAAAAAGAAGGGGTGCCTGAAACCCGTTCCATCCGGAGATGAATGCCAGCATTACTGTCGTCAGAAGAGGCGGGAGTGACAGGGGCAGCAGAATCCTGAAGCTGTATTTCAGTTCTCCCATACCCTCAATCCGGGCAAGATCTCTGTAGGAGGAGGGGAGGTTCCCCAGGTATGCCGTCAGTATAAAGAGGGCTATGGGTATGGAGTGATAAAGATAGATCAGTATCAGTGGAATATAGCTGTCCAGCAGATTCATCCCTCTGAAAAGCCGGTAGAGGGGAATCAGTGAGTGCATTCCTCCGGCCATTCCCATGAGTTGAATAATTGCCAGAAAAGCCAGTGTTCTCTTCTTTCCGGCCTTATCCAGATATACTGCCCCGGGAAACACAACAAACGGGAGGAGTACTGCAGTCATTCCTGCTAATACAAATGTATTGGCGAAGTACTTGAGTATCCCCTCTTCTGTAAAGATTGTGATGAAGTTTTTAAGACTGGCCATGGGGGGGATGAAAGAGTCTATATAACAGGCGCTGATTCCTGACAGGCTCATCCAGATCAGCATATAGAGAATCACTGCACTGAGAAGATTGAAGATATACATGCTGATTCCCGATGCAGCCTTCACTCCTTTGACCGGGATAATTGTTCTGAAGCTTCGGATTTCTCCCTTTGCAGATGAACTTTCCTGAAAACTGAAAAGCAGGGCCAGCAGGGGGATTATTATTCCGGGATGGAACCCTGCCAGAACGCCTTCTGTACTTACAAAGAACAGAACAGATGTAAGATGAACAGGGAGCAGAATCTTCAAGAGACGGTCTCTTTTGAGTATGGCGGCAATCATATATCCGGCTGCCAGTGACCAGAGCATCGGCCTTCCTCCGGGGAGTAGAGCCAGAGCGGATAGAATCAGGAGTATCCTCAAAGGTTTTTTCTTTCGGATCAGAATCCAGAGGGACATAATAAAGAGTACGAGGACAGCCATAATCACTGCATAGGCTGCATTGATTCCCCAGTCGTTATGCTGCAGGAATATTTCATACAGAAAGACACCTAAGGTCGTGGTGGCTCCAATGATATGCCTGTCAGTGATTCCGCTGATCAGAGGAGGGCCGCCGGATGTCAGCATAAATACAAGAGTAAATTCCTTGAAGGCCTTGATAAAGTTCAGTACGGCCATGGCCAGAAGTGATTCTTTGATTTCCGGAATATAGATGGATCTGGCAATCTCGGCATCCCCCGCACCATCCAGTGCGGCAGCTTCAATTACAGAGCGGCTCACCTTCCTCATATGTCCGGCAAAAACAAAGGTGGTAACAGGAATACTCATCCAGAGACTGACCAGTAGGGCTCCAAGAAAACCGGCGGCAGGATCAAGCATCAGATTGATTTGTATTCCCGTCAATTTGCTGATAATGGATTCGCCTCCGCTGCCATGGAGGAACGCTCTCCATAGGGGAACCGCAATATAGACAGGGATGCCCCAGGGAATCAGCAGCATAGGGTATAAGAATGATCTGCCCGGTTTGAGGAGTCTCAGTGCAAGGAGAAAAGAGAAAAACAGACTGAGGCTAACATTGAGAAAGGCCCAGATTACGGTAATATTCAGACTGAAGGGAAAGGCCGCATCTCCCAGGATGGTCCTGAAATTCTCCAGACCTGCAAAACTGCGTTCTCCGTAATTATCATGAAAGAAGCTGTCTTTCAAAGCGGTCGCAAAGGGTGCTGCACCGATTAGAATAATCAGGAAAAGGATAGGGAGGATGAGTAATCTGTTTTCCAGTGCGGTCTCTTTTTTTATTTTCATCATGGTAAAAAGAAAGGGGCCGGATAACCAGCCCCCGCTTTTATTCTAATACACCTACTTAATAAATAAGGGTAATTTTTTCTACATTTCTGACAGCTTTTATTCCATCGGGAACCAGGGCTGCGTCTTTGTCCCATACCAGTCTGAGAGGCCAGTCGCTATCATCAAGAAGAGAATCATCGTCTCCGGTATACATGGCGATAATAACATCGTCATTTCCTTCAATCTGAGCATTGTCCAGGGTTACTGAGAAGCCATCACCCGCTGCAATTTCAACAGCCTTGTATCCGGTAGGACGTTCCAGGAGTCTCCAGAGAGATATTCCCATATACTCGATATCCTGATCTTTTTTCTGGTAGTAGTAGGTAACCTTGTTTTTATTTACAGACACACCGCTCTGCATGGTCTGACGGTCAAAAACTTCTGTCAGATCTTTCTGTACAATAGTCAGACCGAAGTCTTTAAAGGGTTCACCCTCTGTTACGATCTTCTTGATCATTCGTGCAGATACATGGCCGGTAATATTGGGGTTCTGTGGACCTACTTTTACCAGACGTATATAGCCGGGATCTTCGGGCATGTACTCACCATTTTCTTTAAATGCCAGAATCCAGTCTCCATCGGTCTGATCCAGGAGCATGTCTCCCCCGTAACTCATTTCATAACCATCCATGGCAATAATCTTGATGGCGGACTCGACTGTTACGTCCATTGATTTTGAAAGCAGGGGAATCAGTTTGACTCCACCGTAAATCCCATCAGTCGTATTACCGTAGCTGTTAGTGAAACTGCCTTTGTCTTCTACGTAAATATCCATGGCTTCCAGGTCGGCAATAGTGTAGGAAGATATATTGTTATTGATATCTAATATAAAATCAAAGCTGTTCTGTGTAAGATCAACAGCTGCCAGGCTGAGTTCAATGCTAACCAGATTACGTACCCATGCCTTGCCTGTAAGATTACCGGCAATCTGGGGAGATACGGTTTCGCCGTCTATACTGTCCACCAGTAGGACTTCTTCAGAAGAGGCATCGGCGCTGTTGAAGCTGGCACTGTATCCGTCTGCGGCAGTCAGTGTTATGTCATAGCCTTCTTTCCAGAGATCTTCCTGGAATTCATAGGGCATGCCGCCTGAGGGATCATCAACCATAGCGACAATATCCTTCAGGAGTATTCCACTGTAGAGCTTTGTTTCACCCTTTTTTTCAAGGCTCATCTCAACAGAGCTTCCATCTTCAGCTTCCTTCCAGGAGCTGAGCTGGCTCTGCCACAACTCATCGTTGCGTACTCCCATCAGTTCAATTCTCCAGCCCTCTCCTGCGGGAGTCGCAGAGGAAATATCATCCACTTCTGCCACAGCAGCTTCACTGTTCCCCCCATTTTCTGCGGCTACGGGATTGCCTTCAGTTGCGCATCCTATGGTGAACAGCAGGAATGCCGTCAGCACCAGATACAATAATTTTTTCATCTCAAACTCCTTTATAAAACCAATTAATTTTTTATTGAATTGTTCATCAGGGTCTGTCCCTTCTCCAGAGTCTGGTGTACCGACAACTGGCCTGAGAGTGCGAACCTGAGAAGTTTCCACATATTATTCTTATAGATGCTGTATATCTGCTGTGGAGGGACCACGGTTCCTCTTACTACAGTTGATTTAAGAAGGGAGAGATATCCGTATGATATTCCCGGGATATCCAGTACATCAACTCTGGCCGGAAGTTTTGCTAATGCAGGACAGAATCTTTGCTGTACTCCCGCACCGATCATATGCTGCAGAAATCGGCGGGCCAGAATGGGATGTTTAGTCTGCCGGGTCATACAGAAGGACTTGAAATCCAGTAGAGGAGAGAGAGGAATCCCTGTCATCTGATTTATAGGGTAGGGGAGAACTCCGAACTCCAGCCCCAGAGACTCGAAGTAGGGGACAGCATAAGAGCCGCTCATTATCATTCCTACTTTCCCTGCAATAAACAGGGCATCCATGGCATCTCTTTCAAGGGGGCTCAAAAGTTTTTCTTCCTTTAAGTCGAGGATATAATTCAATGCCTCTTCTGTCGCTTTATCATTGACTGTGATTATTCCCTTAGAATCTATAAGCTCCCCTTTTCCAAAGGAAACCTGAAAGGGAATCAGCCAGTTGGAGGAGTAGGCATTCCAGGCCAGAGGATGAATCTTGTTATTCCTCTCTCTTATCTGCCGGGCTGCCAGCTCCATATCATTTAATGTCCAGTCGGGAGAGGGTACTGAATCAAGCAGATTCCTGTTGTAATAGATCAGCTGTGTATCAAAGTAGAACGGGAGGGCCCATAGTTTGTTGTTGAGAGTAAAGGCTTCAGTACCCTGTATGATAAGATCTGGAGTTTTTATATATCCAAGGTTCTGAACAGCCCTGGCTGAAACCAGTTTTTCTACGGCACTGGATTGGATCATCACAAGGTCAGGTACATCTCCTCTGGCCCTTACAACTGAATGTAGTTTCGAATCGGGACTGGGAACTTCTACTGCCTTGATACTGATGTTGTGGTGGTCTGCAAAGTTTTCAATTTCATCTTTGAGAGCATCAACACCTTCCCAGGACAGCCAGACCTCCAATTCATCAGATTCCATGGCTGTTCCCTTGAAATTCAGCTGAGTCAGGTCATGATAAATCCTGTCTTTGAATATCAGACTGAGGCCTGATGAATTATCTTCACTTACCAGTAGGGCCTCGGCCCAGTATTCACCCAGGTCATCATTTTTTAAAAGATTTTTTGATCCGGCGTTGCGGATATCCATCTCATATACTTCCTCCATAAGAGGCAGTGTTTCGAGAAGTGAGCAGCCTTTATAATAAAGGCCGTCGAATGAGTATGTTGATTTTCTCAGGTACTCTGAGTCCATAAGCCTCAGAATGTCTGATGTCCTATAGCTGTACTCCTCTGAAAAGAGAAGGACCGGTATAAGGATTATCAGAAGGATAATTCCTGCACGTTTCAATGTATTTCCTTTCCAAACACGGGAGGCTGTTCTGTTTCCGGAACAACCCTGCGGGCAAAGACTCATGGATCGTGCCTGGAAAAGGCAGAATCTGTAGAGGCAGAACCTCGGAAATTAGTTAATAGCTGTTATTCTATTGCGCCGCAACCTTCGGGTCAAGATCCCATAAAGGTTCCGGCGTGTTTATCAGAAACAGATGATTACTTTTTGATCTTTAGAACCAGTTTTTTCACCTCTCCGGCAGTCCTGCCTCTGATGCTGCAGCCCGGCATATGAGAATCCTCGGGGTAGAACACTGCAAAGTCTTTGACATCAAGTTCACACTCAGTAAAAGATGTATGAGAGTAGAGTTCAACATCTGTATCTGGATTATATTCTGTTGTAACTGTTAAATAATCAGGAGTGGTGTAGCCCATCATTTCGGAACCGGAGATCATATACTGAATATCAATATAGTTTCTGTGTGCTTCAAACTGCTTTTCATTGACAGCCTTAGTTGTGTAGCCCTGAACCAGAGCGAAGATATTGTCTCCGTCTATTTCATAGCGGCCGAGTTCCATGGATTTCAGATCTGATTCCCGGATGAAATCAAAGGCTTTTTTAAAGCTCTTGTGGAGTACTTCGTATTTTGCCGCATTGGCGATTGTATCTAATATCATTACAATTCCTTCTGTTCCCGGGAATTTGGTTTCTCGGGGAGTTCATCACCCCTGGAGAGAATCTCTCCAGAGTTGATAGTTTAACTTACTATAGCTTGTACTGAACTGTGAATATATAGGGTCCCATAATTAGATGTGGATAAACATTCCCGGCATTTCACTGCCTACAGGATTTATCTCTTTAGCTGTTTCAGGAGTTAAAAGCATCTTCCCATTGATTATGACCCTTTTTATTCCTTCTGGTGGAAGAGGAATCCCATTCTCATCTTCCCTGTCGCTGATGGTTTTCTCATTTAATACAACCAGATCGGCATAGTATCCTTTTCTGATATATCCCCGCTTTGGTATTCCCAGTCTTTCCGCAGTGGCTCCGGTCATCTTTCTAATGCTCTCTTCGATACTTTGAATATTGTGCTCCCGGCTCAGTTTGAGGATGCGGGGGATAGAGCCGTAGATTGCAGGGTTATTTATACCCTCTCTTTCCATCCATGCATCAGTCTGATAATGGACTTGAGGGTGGGCGATCATCCTTTTTAAAATCTCGGGATTGGAATATCGCTCCATCAGGACGGCGGCAGTACCGTTACTCAGACGGACAAGATCGCAGAGAGTCTTAAAGCTGCTCTGTCCAAGGTTCCGGGCAATTTCTGATAGATACAATCCATTATATTTTTTCCATTCGGGATATACGGTATTTGTTACTCTGATCTGCTCAAATCCAAAGCCTAGAACAAGCTCCATTGCCTTTATTTCCACCCAGAGTCTCTTCAAGGCTGACTTACTTTCCACATTCTTATTAAGGTCTGCCAGAAACCATTCAGGGAGGATTACATTTATTCTGCTGGCACCTAGTGAATAGCCATAGGTATCAAAGTGGATATCCACCCCTCTGACTTTGGCATCCTCCAGAAGCTTGAATGCCTTATCCGCACTTTTCCAGCTCTGTGAGCCTACAAAGATCAGATGAGAGAACTGGAGGCGGACTCCAGTCTCTTCAGCCAGTTCGATCATATCCTGAATTGCCAGAATATGGTGGGGAGTTCCGAAGGGTTTCATAGGATAGGTTCCGGAAACAGCAGAGGCTGCTCTCGGGTGTACCGCAAGTACCTTATTATGGGATTTTACCAGCTCTGCTACGGCTTTCAGCTCTTTTTTGTCGGCAAAAATACCGGGTTCATATTGGAGACCCAGGGAAATCCCGCAGGCTCCCTGCTTCAGACTCTCATCCAGAAGACTCAGAAGCTGCTTCAGTTCTGCATCTGTCAGGGGATTCGCATCGTAGCCTCTGATGGAGGTTCTTGTGGTTCCATGACCTACATAAGAGAGGATATTCATGGGGCTGCCGTTCTCTTTGATATGTTCTTTATAACCTGCTGCATTCTGCCAGCTGAGTTTTGCCCGGCCTGAACGGAAGATATTATCACTCAGAAGTTCTCTATAGGGATGGGATACGGGGAAACCGAAAGTACTGAAACCGCAGTTTCCACCTACTGCAGTTGTGATTCCCTGCTGAAGAAAGGGCATCATCAATTCCCTGCTTCCTTCGTTTCCGGCAAACCAGTCAAGGTGGGAATGAATGTCTATAAACCCAGGCGCCACAATATGGTCCTCACAGTCTATCTGAGGAAGACCGTCATCAGGAGTCTCCTCCTGTATTCTGATAATTTTTTCATCTTCAATTAGAATATTACCCTCTTTGGCGGTAGATCCTGTTCCGTCGATGATACGACCGTTTGTGAGCCAGTAGCTTTTCATTTTTATTTTCCTTTTTTAAAACTGAGGCATGAATATTTTTCCCTATGCTTCCATAGTTCCAAAATATAATAACATGGTTTGAGTGATAACTCATTCAAATTTATTTCATCCATAACGGCAAGAGAATTTGTTTCAAATATTGCTCTCCATAAGCTCCTGTTCTCCGGCACTTTCATGGATCAATAGTTAACAGAGTTAAAATATTGTAATAATTGTTGCCAAATGCATACTTGTATGGTAGTGTGTTTGTATATTATATCAAAGGAGAACTTTGTGAAGAAAAATCTTATTATTCTTGTAGTTCTGTCTCTTCTACTGAGCGGCAACATTTTTGCCGGCGGTCAGCAGGAAGGCGGAGACGCGTCTATGGCTCAAGCCACTAAATTATTTATTGCCGGTACCAGCGGTAAGGAAGACACACAGTCCATGGGTCATTTTGACTATGCAGAAAGATTGAATGCAACTGGAGCTTTTGCTGCAGAAGTTAAGATCAACGCTGTAATGGGTGAAACTGATGATGTTACCGAACAGGCTATTCAGGGTGTTCCTGTAATCAATGCTACCGACCCCGGTCGTCTGGCTGCCTATGTTCCCGAATTCGGTCTGGTTCAGATGCCTTATCTGCTCCCCGATTACACCTACCTGAACAAAATCAGAGATACCAAGCTTTATGCTAAATGGGACAAAGATTTCCAGGAAAAAGGTCTGAAACTGGTTACTGTTAACGGTTATTCCGGTGTTAGAAGCTGGGTAACAGACTTTCCTGTAACAACACCTGCTGATCTTAAGGGTGTTAAAATCAGAACTATCGGTTCCGATCTTTTCGTAAACTCTGTAAATGCAATGGGTGCTATCGCTACTGCTCTACCCTGGGCTGAGACATATCAGGGAATGGAACAGGGTGTTGTAGACGGATGTGAAGCTCAGATCCCCGGTATCTACTCCATGAGATTCTATGAAATTAAATCTTATGTAAGTCTTTCCGAGCACTTTACTCTGATTGCCTCAATGGTAACCGGTACTAAGTTTTTCGACGGACTTTCTGCTGAAAACCAGACAATCCTTCTGGATACAGCTTTTGATGCTTACAAAGACAACCAGGAAGTTGTTGTTTCCAAGTCCAAAGATTATATCAAGGAAATGGAAGCTGCGGGTGTTACTTTTCTCGAAATTGACAAGACTCCCTTTGTAGACGCTGTACAGTCTGTATACGTAGACATGGGATTCTCTGAACTGAAAGACGATCTCTACGCAGAGCTTGGACTTTAATTCACAGTCAAATTAACCATTAATTAAAATAAGCCGGCAGCTTGTCCGAAAGTATGAACTGCCGGCTATTTTTTATAACCCGAGTATTGAGGAATAGATGAGAAAGATATACGAGATCTATTGTAAAATACAGGAAATGATTGTGGGGACAGTATTTGTTTCAATCGTTATCCTGATTTTTTCAGCCGCTTTTTTCAGACAGTTTGATAAACCCATTGTCTGGGCGGATGATATTGCCAAGTTTCTTTTTTCCTGGGCCGCTTTTCTTGGCGCAGATGTTGCCATGAGACATTCCCGCCTTGTCGGTGTGGATCTGCTTGTGAAAAAGTTCAATCCTAAAATCGGTAAAATTGTACAGTTATTTGTATTTTTAATAATTATTGCATTGCTTTCGGCCTTTGTTATTTATGGTACTAAACTGAGCATAGAGAGTGTGGACAGAAGTTTTCAGACCCTGTCGAATTTCAGTTATTCCATAGTTACAGCATCCCTGCCGGTGTCTTCTCTGATGATGATTCTGACAGCCTGTATCAAGATTGCCAAAATAGGCATCAACTTTAAGGATGATGAATATAATGTTCTTCGCGATATTCCCGGGGATGAAGCTCCCGTTAAAAGCTGTTGCTAGGAGTTAAAACGAAATGACATTACTTGTAATTACTTTTTTCTTTTTATTGGCTATTAATATGCCCATCGGTTTTACCATTGGTATCTCCGGAGCGGTCTTTTTTCTCACCAGTGATATGATCCCCTTTTCCATTACGGTTCAGAGGGTTGTTGCACAGACCCAGTCCATCGCTTTTCTGGCGGTTCCCTTCTTTATCTTTGCAGGAAACCTGATGAATAAGACCGGAATCACCTCTCGTCTTCTCCGCTTTTCTTCTCTTCTCACAAGAAGAATGGCCGGTGGTATGGCTCAGGTGAATGTTGTACTCAGTACCATGATGGGCGGTGTATCAGGGTCGGCTGTAGCAGATGCTTCCATGCAGGCCCGTATTCTCGGTCATAACATGGTAAAGAAGGGGTATCCAAGAGGATATACTGCAGGAATCACCTGTCTCTCCTCCCTGATTACAGCTACCATTCCACCAAGTCTGGGCCTGATCCTTTATGGATTTGTCGGAGAGGTCTCTATCGGTAAACTTTTTATTGCCGGTATTGTTCCCGGATTTCTAATGATGGTATTCCTGATGGCTACAGTAAGCATTACTGCCAATAAGCATAAATATGATATGCCCGATCTGAGTGTGGAAAAAATCACATTTAAAGAAGTCTGGGTAGATCTTAAAGACTCAATCTGGGCTCTTATGTTTCCAGTCATTCTAATCGTTGGAATCCGTTTTGGATTGTTTACACCTTCTGAAGCAGGGGCCTTTGCAGTTGTATATGCCCTGTTTGTAGGTAAATTCATCTATAAGGAACTGACCTGGGATAAATTCAGGGCTGCCTTGAAGGATTCCTTTATTGATAACGGTGCAATCATCCTGATTATTGCCCTCTCCGGTATCTTCGGTTATGCCCTCTCTCTTGAGAATGTCCCCGGACAGATCGGATCACTCCTTGTGGGAATCACCAGTCATCCTCAGATTATGCTGATCATCATTGTCCTCTTCCTGGCTGTTGCCGGTATGTTTATTGACAGTAATGTAAGCGTTCTGCTTTTGACTCCTATTTTTCTTCCTGTTGTGAAGGACCTGGGGGTTGATCCCGTACATTTCGGAATCCTGATGATGACCATTGTTACAATGGGCTGCATGACTCCTCCTGT
Organism: Oceanispirochaeta sp. M1; assembly: GCF_003346715.1. Taxonomy (NCBI): domain Bacteria; kingdom Pseudomonadati; phylum Spirochaetota; class Spirochaetia; order Spirochaetales; family Spirochaetaceae; genus Oceanispirochaeta; species Oceanispirochaeta sp. M1. The sequence goes on along the minus strand of NZ_QQPQ01000002.1, from coordinate 60,850 downwards.
GGGAACTGCGCTGTATACGGTATGTCAGATACTGGATGCTCCGCTTGAAGATTTTGTTAAAGAAACCATGCCTTTCTATCTGGCCGTAATCTTTCTGGTTATCGTGCTGATATTCATCCCCGATGTGGTTATGTTTCTGCCGAATTTGATTTACTGATAAGGATAAGATAAGTTTATGAAAATGAGCCTCAGATGGTTTGGGAAAGGACATGACAGTGTTTCCCTGGAACAGATACGTCAAATTCCAGGAGTTGGCGGAGTTATCCCTACTCTTTACAACACAGTTCCCGGAGATGAGTGGAATCTGGAAGATATACAGAGTCTGAAGAAAGATGTGGAAGATGCGGGTCTGAAGATCTATGGTATTGAAAGCGTTAATGTTTCAGATGAGATCAAGGTAGGTCATCCCAAGCGTGACCAGCATATTGAAAACTATATTGCCACATTAAAGAAACTCTCAGCCGAGGGAATCAATATGGTCTGCTATAATTTTATGCCCGTATTTGACTGGACCCGCTCTGAGCTGGCCAAACCCAGACCCGACGGTTCTACGGTTCTGGCCTATAATCAGGAAAAAGTAGACCTCATTCATCCCAAAGAGATGTTTGACCATATTGATGGTGATTCTAACGGCTTTGTTATGCCCGGTTGGGAACCCGAGAGAATGGGAAAGGTTGAAGAACTGTTTCATCTCTATGAAAGTACAGACAATGAACAACTCTTTCAGAATCTGAAATACTTTCTGGATGCCATAATTCCTACCTGTGAAAAGTACGGTGTAAAGATGGCCATCCATATTGATGATCCCGTGTGGAGCGTATACAACCTTCCCCGTATTATCAAAAACAAGATGGATCTGCAGCGTCTGATTACAGAGGTTCCCTCCGAGTATAACGGAATAACTCTCTGTACCGGATCTCTCAGCTCCAAGCCTGATAATGATATTCCCGATATTATCCGTTCTCTGAAGGGCAGAATCCACTTTGCTCATATGAGAAATACAAAACATACAGCTCCCGGAATTTTTGAAGAGTCGGCACACCTTTCCTCAGACGGTTCTCTGGATATGTATGAAATAATGAAAGCTTTTGTGGAAATTGGTTTTGACGGACCTATTCGTCCCGACCATGGTCGTGCTATCTGGGGTGAAATTGCCATGCCGGGTTACGGCCTGTACGACAGAGCCCTGGGTGCCCAGTATCTACTGGGACTGATGGAAGCCGTTAAAAAGTCTCAGTAAGAAAACAGAGGGATAGGAATAATGCTGAAAGTCATGATAGTTGGAGCCGGAGCAATTGCACCGGCACATATAGAGGGATTTCTCAGTTTTCCTGAGAGAGTGGAAATAACTCATATCTCTAATCCCACTGTTGCCAAGGCGGCCGCTCTTATTGACAAATACGGATTGAACGCTGAAGCATCCTCCTTATTTGATGAGCAGCTGGATGCCGTGGATATTGTCTCTATCTGTTCTCCTCCCTCCACACACCGGGACCTTGCGGTCAAGGCACTGGAGGCGGGAAAACATGTCCTTCTGGAAAAACCCATGGCCATGAGTCTGGGTGAATGTGATCAGATACTGTCTGCGGCGGAGAAGGGGAATGCCCTGATCTCTGTTGTTGCTCAGAGCCGTTTTATCTCCTCCATCTCCAATACTATGAAAATAATCCACAAGGGTGATTACGGAAAGCTTCTGTTTTCACAGATCAACTCATTCTGGTGGAGAGGGCAGAGCTATTATGACCTCTACTGGCGGGGTCTCTGGGAGAGTGAAGGGGGCGGATGTACGCTGAATCATGCGGTTCACCATATAGATCTTCTTCTCTGGGCCAAAGGTCTCCCTGTGGAAGTTAATTCCTTTCTGACAAATCTGAATCATCAGAATTCGGAAGAGGAAGATCTCTCCCTGAGTATTTTAAAATATGCAGACGGAACCATGTCTCAGATCAATGCCTCTCTGATTCATCATGGAGAAGAGCAGAAACTGGACTTCCAGATGGAAAAAGCCTCTGTTTCTATACCCTTTGCTGTTAAAGCAAGCACTCCGCGTTCCAATGGATTTCCCATGGATGATGAAGAGACAATCAATAAGTTAAGTGATGAATATAAGAATCTGCCTGATCTGAAGTTTGAACACCATGCAGGACAGGTCGGGAACTTTCTCGATGCCATAGAAAAGGGTACTCCTCTTGCTGTAAGCGGCAAAGATGGCCGAAACTCCATTGAACTTATTTCGGCTGTCTATAAATCCGCCTTTACCGGATCAGGAGTCATACTCCCCCTGAAGAAAGATGATCCCTATTATTCCTTCCCCTCGAGAGTGGAGGATGCCACGCGTTTTCATAAAAAAACGAAGTCCGTAAAAGGGTTTGATGACTCTACCATCACTGACTTCAAAGGGAGATTCTAAATATGTCAAAAATTGTAGAGAAGCAGATTGATAAACTGACAGTACGTGTCTTTGAAGATAGAAAAGCCATGGGGTATGCGGTTGTCAGGGATGTAACAGAGTGCATTCTTGAACTCCTGAAGACTCGTGATCATATCAATATGATGTTTGCCGCGGCTCCCTCACAGCAGGAAGTCCTGGACGGCCTTAAAGAAGCTGATCTTATTCCCTGGGACAGGGTGAATGCCTTTCATATGGATGAATATATCGGACTCTCTGCCGATGCACCCCAGGGATTCGGTAATTTTCTCAAGGCTGGAATTTTTGCCCATGTCCCCTTTAAGAATGTCTTTTATATGGATGGTCAGGGAGATGCTGAGGCTGAATGTGTCAGATATACGGATCTTCTGAAAGAGAATCCCCTGGACATCTGCCTTAATGGAATAGGTGAGAACGGGCATCTTGCCTTCAACGACCCTCCTGTGGCGGATTTTAAAGATCCTGAATCTGTCAAAGTTGTTCAGCTGGATCAGATCTGCCGGCAGCAGCAGGTGAATGACGGCTGCTTTGCCACTATGGATGATGTCCCAAAGACAGCATTGACTGTCACCATTCCCGAATTGATCCGTCCGGAATATATATTCTGTACGGTTCCGGGAATCCTTAAGGCTCCCGCTGTGGAAGCAGCACTGACCGGGCCCATTGCCGTGAGCTGTCCCGCCTCGGCTTTAAGAACAGTAAAATCGAATATGTATCTGGATAAAGACAGCGGCGTTTGTCTCACTAAGGAGAATAAATAATGAAATTATCTTTAAAAGAATTAGAGAATAAAAAGCAGTGGACTGATAAAGGTTATAAACTGCCTCAGTTTGATATAGAGAAAGTCCGGGAGAACAGCCGGAAGAATCCAGCATGGATTCACTTTGGAGCCGGAAATATATTCAGAGCCTTTGTTGCGGTTCTCCAGCAGGAACTTCTTAATAAAGGTAAAGTCGATACAGGAATTATCGTATGTGAAACCTTTGATGAAGAGATCATCAAAAAGGCATATGAAGCCTATGATAATCTTGCTCTTGCAGTGACCCTCAAAGGTAATGGTGATATTACCAAGGAGATTGTCGGCAGCCTGGCTGAGAGTCTGATTCCCTCCCGTGATTATGCAAGGATGGAAGAGGTTCTTACAGCTCCGACTCTGCAGATGCTGAGTCTGACTATTACAGAAAAAGGTTATGCCGTCAAAGACGATCAGGGAGATGCATTCCCATGGATACAGCCGGATCTGGATGATTTTAACAGACAGCCCACATCCACTATCGGAATTATCACCCGTCTTCTCTATGCCCGTTTTCAGAATGGTGCAGCTCCTCTGGCTCTGGTGAGTATGGATAACTGCAGCCATAACGGAACCCTCCTCAAGGAAGCCGTACTGTGTTTTGCGGAAGCCTGGAAAGGAAGCACAGGTCAGGGATTTCTTGACTATCTGAATGATGAAACAAAACTATCCTTCAACTGGAGCATGATAGATAAAATCACTCCCAGACCCTCTTCTGTCTTGAACTCAGTATTCGAAGCCGATGGTCTTGAGGGAATGGAGCTTGTGAAAACAGCAAAGAACACCTTTGTCTCTCCCTTCGTCAATGCAGAAGAATCCCAGTACCTTGCAATCGAAGATATTTTCCCTAACGGCAGAGGCCCTCTGGAAGATACCGGAGTCCTGTTTTCAGACAAGGAAACCATTGATAAAATTGAAAAAATGAAAGTCTGTACCTGTCTGAATCCCCTGCATACAGTTCTAGCTGTTTTCGGATGTCTGATGGGTTACAGCTCTATTTCGGGAGAGATGAAAGATCCTCTATTAAAGGGATTTATTGAGAGATTGGGATACGGCGAAGGAATGCCTGTTGTTGTAGATCCCGGCATCATGAATGCCGAAGACTTTATCCGTGACAGTATTGAAGTCCGTTTCCCCAATCCCCATGTTCCCGATACTCCCCAGAGGATTGCCACAGATACTTCAAAGAAAATTCCCGTACGTTTCGGTGAGACAATGAAGGCCTATATTGCACAGGGGAAATCGGATCTCTCCTTTCTGACTTTCATTCCTCTTTTTATGGCCGGATGGCTGCGTTATCTTATGGCTGTGGATGATAAGGGACAGAGTTTCGAACTCAGTTCAGACCCCAATCTGGACAAGGTTCAGCCCTTTGTGGCATCATTCTCTCTCGGATTCTCCGGTAATCTCACTGAAGTTCATAAAGCCCTCGAAGAACTTCTCAGCAATGCTGAGATATTCGGAGTGGATCTCTATAAACATAATCTGGGTGACAAGGTTGAGGCCATGTTTCTCGAGATGCTGGCAGCTCCCGGCGCCGTTGCCGGAACAATTAAAAAATATCTGGAGCAGTAATACATAATGCTGAAGGTTGAGCATCTTTCAAAGAACTACGGTCGGGTGAAACCGATTCGGGACATCTCATTTACCCTGCAGAAGGGTGAGGTCCTGGGACTCCTGGGGGCCAATGGCACCGGTAAATCCACAACTTTGAATATGCTCGCCGGCTATTTCCCTCCCAGCGGGGGAAGCATCTCCCTGAATGGCTTTAACATTCAGGAACAGCCTCTGGAATATAAGAAAAATATTGGCTACCTGCCTGAATTTCCTCCTCTCTATCCGGATATGACTGTGAGAGAGCAGCTCTATATGGTCTGTTCTGTTAAAGGGATTTCCCGGAAAGAGCGGCAACGTGAGATTGAAAGAGTCTGCGGCCTGAGCCGTATTCCGGATGTGATTGACCGCCCTGTGAAAACCATGTCCAAGGGCTATAAACAGCGCATCGGACTGGCCCAGGCATTGATAGGAAATCCCGAGCTTCTTATTCTGGATGAGCCGACTTCCGGACTTGACCCGCAGCAGATAATTGATATCAGAGAACTGATCAGGGATCTGGGTAGTGACCATGCCGTGATTATCAGCTCCCATATCCTCTCGGAAATTGCATCGGTCTCCACAAGAATCCTTGTTTTGAATAAGGGGTCCATAGTGGCAGACAGCCCTTCGGATGAACTGCTGAATACTCCCAATGCCGCCCCCGTTCTGGATGTGCGTGTCTTTGGAGATCAGCCTCATATTCAGGCCATCATAAAAGAGCTTAAGGGTGTTGAGTCTCTTGACGTTCAGGATTGTATTGAAGAGGGATGTATGGATTACAGCATCACTCTGACTGAGGGAGAAGATATCAGAAAGGATCTTTCCCGGGTTCTGAATGAAAACGGCTATGCCCTTATGCAGATGAAAATGAAAAATCCCACTCTGGAAGAGATCTTTATCGATCTTACATCAGGTTTGCCTAAAGGAGGGGATGAATCATGACGGCTATCTATATGAAAGAACTGAGGCAGTATTTCCGTTCCATGATTGCCTATGTCTTTCTGACAATACTCCTTCTTCTCTGCGGTTTTATCTTTATCACAGCCAATCTGATGTCACAGAACGGTGATATTAACAGCTTCTTTTCTCCTCTGTTTAATATACTTCTCTTTGTAACTCCTATTCTGACAATGAGACAGTTTTCTGAGGAGCAGAGACAAAAGACACAACAGCTTCTTTTTACTCTGCCTCTTTCTCTGGAATCTATTGTGATCGGAAAGTTTCTGGCGACCCTGACAGTGATCGGAATCGGTCTGGCTGTCACTCTGGTTTATCCTGTTATTCTGGCTTACTTCGGCTCATTCAGTTTTATGGTGACCCTGGGTAATTACCTGGCTGTGATTCTCCTTGTCTCTGCGGTTTCGGCCCTGGGGCTTTTTATCTCCACCCTTACTGAAAATCAGGTTGTCTCAGCCATTGTGAGCTACGGTGTTATCCTGATTCTCTGGCTGGTTGATTCACTGGCTCCCTATGCCGGCAGCCCCCTGCTGAAAAAAATGCTTACTCTCTTCTCACTGAAGAGTAACTACATTGAGTTTACATACGGGATATTCAATCCCTCGGCCATTATTTATTTCCTGAGTCTGACAGTCCTGTTTCTGGTTCTCACTACTGTCAGTCTAGAGAGCAGGAGGCAGTAGGATGAATAGAATCGCTGCCGGAATTAAAGCCCTTCTCAAGGGAAATCTCCGCTCTATATTTGTAATACTCTGCATTGCCGTTTTTATCCTGATAAATCTCTTCAGTCATAAGGCAGTGGAGCGCTATTCTCTTAAACTTGATCTGACTGAAAATGCTCTTTATGAGTTTTCTGATACCACTGCTGCAGCTGCTGAAGCACTGAAGACCCCGGTGGAAATAACTGTGTTCAACAGAGAAGAAGACTATGTTGTAATGCTTCGGGAAGTATTGAAGCGCTACAGCTCTTTAAGCTCTCAGATCAGTCTTGAGTTTGTCGATCCCTATGAGAATCCGGTTCTTATCGACTCATTCGCCGCCCGAGGAATACAAATTCATGAAAATGACATTCTTATGGAAGGCACGGTCCGTGAGAAGATCTTTTCCATAAAGGATATGTATACCCTCAATGCAGGCAGGACTGAAATTACAGGTCTTAATGCGGAGCAGCAGCTCACCAGTGGACTCTACTTTATCAATGACAGCAATGTCCCCGTCGCTGCTTTTTCTGACGGTCACAATGAGAGACCAGGCAATGCATTAACTGCACTCTTCTCTTCAAATAACTATGATGTGGTCCGCGGTAATTTGAGTTCAGTTCTCAGGAAAAAACCGGAACTTCTCATTATTGCCGCTCCCAGCCGCGATATTTTATCCGAGGATAGGTCGCTTCTGAAAACTTATATGGAGCAGGGGGGAAATGCTTTAGTATTTCTGGAACCCTCTTCTGTCAGCTTCCCGAATCTAGAGGGATTCCTTGAAGAGTGGGGCATTATCGCCGGGAATGAGCTTGTCTTTGAAGAGCAGGCCTACACAGCAGGAAACCCTGTGAATATCGTCCCCATGTATGCTCCCCATGAGATCAACCGCTACTTTATGGAAACAAGAATATTCCTGACCATGCCCTCCAGCCGCAGTCTTTATGAATCGCCCCGCAGCGGCAGCGCCTACGACATAACACCGGTCCTTGGTTCTACCCCCGGCTCCTATGGAAAGACTGGATATCAGTTCAGTAATCTGGACCGGGAAGCCTCTGATATTGAGGGACCCTTTAATCTTGTAATGAGCTCCGAGAGAACCTGGGATGATAATTCTGTCAGCCGTCTTATTGTTGCTGGCAGCATGAAACTCTATGGTGATGACCTAATGGGATTCTCAAGCTACGGCAACAGTGAGTTTCTTGTACAGACTATCAACTGGCTGGCTGACGAAGAGTCTTCAGTCTATATACCGGCAAAAAAAATTAAGGCTGATCCTCTGAATCTTCAGTCAGGTCATATCCTGATTCTGGCAATTATTATATGCGGTCTTATTCCGCTGGCTTTTCTTGTTGCCGGCATCATGATGTATATCAGAAGGAAGAGGCTGTAATGAATTACAGAAAAGGTATATTTATCAACCTGATCCTCTTTATTGTCCTGGCTGTTTTAACGGGGATAGTTTATCTTCCTGAAAAAAAGAGTGTCTCTGAGACAGTAGTGCAGGAGATTGAACTCGTGGGGCTGAATGTCTCAGAAATCGCCGCGGTTGCAGTAATCAATGATGCAGCTCGATTCGGTCTGATACACAGGGAGGGGCATATCTCTCTGGAACCCGGGGTGGAAGGTATGAGCTACTCTGTAGAGGCAATGCAGTCCTTTCTCTTTCGCATATCAAAACTGAAAGCGGTCTCTTCAATAGAAAAATCCCTGGATGATACAGTATACGGCTTTGAAACTCCGCGGGCTGTTATCACCCTTATCCTGAGTTCGGGAAACAAGAAGCGTCTGATCCTGGGGGAGCCAATTTCTCTTGATGGAAGTTCCTACCTCCGGATAGAAGATCCCGCTGCATCTGATGATACTGTCTACCTTTTGAGTTCAGAGGATACGGAGCTGTTTCTATCAGAACCCATCATCTTCTCTTCAGATTTTATCATGCCGAGGGTAGAACTCAAGGAACTGGATACTCTTAAATCAATTGAGCTGGACTTTAGGGGAGCTGATTTCCCTTCATTTTCCATTGAGAACAATGGCGGATTTCTTTTTACTCTGTCCGAACCCATTGTGAGTACCCTGGATTATGAGCGTACTTTGAAGGAGCTGATCTTCCCTATCCTCTCTCTCTCATCTGTACGGACAGAAAGTCTCTTTCCCGAGCCTCTTCTGAAAGAAGATGAAATTCTCAGCCTGAATATTTCATTAAATGAAGATGAAATGTATACCCTTTCTCTATTCCGTCATGAGGGTAAAATATTTGCAGGGACTGAAAAGGGTAGAGCCATTGCAGAACTTTCCGAAGAGGATCTCCCATTTCTGGATCTTCACTATCTGGATCTACTGAACGGCTCGGTCTACCACTGCAATGTATCAGAAATTGAGTCTGTGGTGATTGAAGATTCTCTGGAAGGAGAGGACTACAATATTACTCTCTCGGGTGAATCAGTAAATATACAGGCCCTGATAAACGGTGTCTCTGTGGAATACCCTCAGGTGATGGAGTTCTTCGATGTACTCACGAAGACAGGAATAGCCAGAGAGCTGCCTGGATCCGGGGGATCAGATTTTCAGAAACAGAAGACTGTCTTCAGCATTTTAATCTACAAAAAAACGGGAGGTATGGACCGTCTTGAGTTTGTACCCTCGGAAAATAATGAGCTGGCTCTGTATGTTAATGGAACAGCTTATTTCTCAACATATTACAAAACAGTCCTGGATATCCGAAAGTCCTTGTCCGAACTGATCCTTAAGGAAGGTGCATAATGGCTAAACAGAATTGGGGTGAGAACGTTCATAGTAAAACCGCCAGCGAGACAGTGTATGCTATGCTCCACAGGAATATCATCAATCTGAACCTTATTCCCGGTACGGTGATGAGTGAGAAGGATATCTCTGAAAAGATGAATGTGAGCCGTACTCCTGTAAGAGAGGCATTTATCAGGCTCTCCAACGAGGCTCTTGTAACCGTAGTTCCCCAGAAGGGAAGTTTCGTTTCAAAGATCAATCTCGCAAGGGTTAAGGAAGAGCGTTTTTTAAGGGAGTCATTGGAGAATTCGGTTCTTTATGATCTTATTATGCATCATGAAAAACTTAAGATGTATGATCTTTATGAAAATGTAGAAGAGCAGGAAGTTGCATTGAGTAAAGGAGAAACCACCCGCTTTATCGAGTTGGATGATGAGTTTCACAGCATGCTTTTCCGCAAGGCCGATAAGTCCATGTGTTACAACGTAATCATGAGTTTTTCCAGCCATTACCGCCGGGTCCGCTATCTCTCAATGTCTGTCAGCGGTGTATCCATATCCAACCTGAAACATCATCAGGAGATGCTTGAGCTTATTAAAGCCCGGAATCTGGAAAAGGCTGTCACCGTAATGAAGATACATCTCAGAAAACTGGATATTGAGAAGGATGTAATCTATCAAAAGTATTCAGATTATTTTGAGGATAGCGGCTCCCTCGATCTTGTAGATGAGAAGGAGCTCTTTCAGGATTTGAATCGCTGATTACCTGCATATCCTGTGCACAGTATCATACGCTTTCTTCTGATCATCCACTGTCTCACAGTAAGTAGCCACAATCAGTTTCAGATCCTTCTGCCACAGCTTCGTCACTTCTTCCTCAACAACAGATGAATCTCCAACAATTCTCACATGTAGTGTAATATCAGTAGGAGCGAATGCCTTACCCAGTACTTCCGGATCGTTGGGGCAGGGATCAGTCTGGGCACCCACGGCACCGTCGGCCATAAGTACTCCGGGAATTGATGTGATCAGATCACAGCGTCCTGACCAGTCGCCACAGGAGTGGAAGACAGGGCCTTCCATCAGCCGGGCTGCATCACACATGGGGCTCTGGGCCATATCCCTGTAATTGTCATCGCTGAACATCAGCACATTGTCATCACTGAATCCCAAGCCTTTGAATTCTCTGGATGAGGCAAATCCATGACCCGGTTTAACAAGGGCATCACCTATAAGGTCTATCTGGGCCTTGATAAAGTCTTTTTCAATCTTTGCGATCAGAGTAAGCAGTTCATTAACATCCTCAGGATTATCAAATGTCTCATACATGAAGCTTTCAGGATTGAGAACATAGGAGGAGGCAATATTCAGGGGAGACTGGGTATCGGTGAGACTCATGGGAATCTGCCCCTTAGTCTGATCCAGAAAATATTCAATCCTCTCCATTACTTCCCTGCCGATCTCAGTCTCGGTTACAGGCTTCTCAAATTTGTTAATAGCCTCCCGGCAGGTTTTTATGGTGGACTGCACAGCAGGTGACTGCCCCTCATCCCAGATATAGGGAATACCGAAGGAGTTGGATACAACTCCAATACCGTACCAGGGCTCCAGAAAGTTCGGAATATCCGCCTTGAAATCAACACTCGCCTGGAGAGCAGCAAGCTGCCATCCCAGAGACATCTTTTTGTCCCTGCAGCCCCATGAGAAGACTTCAGGAACCCGGAATCTTCTATATACACTTACTCCCGAAGAGGCTGCCTGAAAAGTCGTGCATCCCTCTTCCAGAGATTTTTCATAGTCTCTGTATCCCTCTATATCAAATTTCCCTGATTCAAGGGGGGTCATTGAAGTCCCCTGTGCGTCTGCTTTTGATGTATCAAATACTTTAGCCATTCTTAATATCTCCCGTATTGAACTGCAGCATCTACGGCTGCCTGTATGTTTTCTTCAGGTGTATCCTTCTCTAGAAAGTCGGACCCTGCGAATATATAATTTCCGCCGTCTTTCGCGGCATCCATGAGTTCTTTAACCTTTGCTTTTACTTCAAGTGGGCTTGCCTTTTTAAGAAAGTCCACCTGGTCCAGTCCCCCGGAGAGAATCAGAGAATCACCGAAGTACTTCTTAGCCTCTGCCAGATCATTGTCTCCCTGAGGAGCAGGTGAGACTGTCTCCCAGACATCCATTCCCAGAGTCTTGTAGCAGGGATATAAGTTTTTGGCATAACCGCAGTTATGGTAGATCGAGTATTTTCCACCCTCACGGATTGTCTCAGTTATGACTTTTTCATAGGGGTAGATATACTCCATAAAGAACTTTTCACCCAGGAGTCCGCCGTTGGCGATATTCCCCTGAATTCCGAAGCCGTCGTATTCTGTCTGACACATGGATTCATAATCTTTTTTGATCCATGATGTGAAGAATCTCATCATCTCAGTATAGAAATCCAGGTTAAGGAGAGGGTCCATCATCAATTCCTGCATATCCCGGTAGGTGGAGAGGGTGTTGTAAACACCTCCGGCTCCCCAGGGAACGCCTATTCCTGTGTCTCCAATAACCTTGCGGGCAAGCTTTGCCGCCTCATGTTTTTCATCTATATTTGCCTTACTCTCATTGGGAAAGTATTTTCTGAATATCTCAAAATCGTCTGCCGACTTGATCATATACCTGCTTGTATGGAAATGAATCCCCGCCAGAATCTTTGGGTCATAGGGGGCTACTTCCTCCTGTGTCAGGACTCCGGAAGGAGTAGTGATGGTGGAGAGCCTGTGGTATACATCGTTATCAATCCAGGTTTTTTCATCTATTTCCCAATTTGGATAGCTCTGCTTCAGCCAGAAGGGTTTGATAAACTGATTTTCCCTTGTTGTTATATCAAAGCCGTAATGCCGGGCACAGTCCACGGCATCATGCAGGCGGGTAACCTTCTCTCTTTCGGGGTAGAACCAGGAGAGATACTCCTCCTGAACGAACATGCTGACAGGAACTCTGTCGGGGATCTCCCTCTGCATCACTGCTGATAGTCTCTCTCTTCCAGTCATCAAAAATCTCCGTATTTTTCCATCAGCATTTCTGCTGTGTTATATGTATTGTCCATATGAGTCTTCATGGCTCTAGCGCAGGCTTCTGAATCCCCCGCCTCAAGTGCCGCAATAATGGCCTCATGCTCGGCAAATGTCTCTTCGGTTCTTCTCTCCATCTCTTTTTCCATCACTCCCAGGTTTTTCCAGAAGTTGATCATGTCGGGAGTCATGATGCAGTACTGTGAGTTAAGCACCGGGCTGCCCGAGTTACTGACAATCAGGAGATGAAAGTAGATATCATCATCAATGGCCCTGTCTTTGCTGGCATTCTGTTTGAAAATCTCATGAGCCTTTCTGATCTTCCTCAGATCCTTCTCATCAATATTCTGTGCCGACAGTTCTGCCGCCCGTATTTCAATCATTCTTCTTGTATCTGCCAGAGAACGGTAGTCGATACTCTGCTCATTCAGATGGAGAATATTGGTCAGAAGTCCTTCCAGTATCTTCTTGCCGTAGGGGGCCATATAGGTTCCGCTCTGGGGTCTGGTCTCCACAATCCCGAAGTTCTCCATACGCTTAAAGGCCGACTTCAGCTGAGGCCGGGATACTTCAAATATCTCCTGAAGCTGAGGCTCTGAAGGGAGCTTATCCCCCGGCTTGAGTTCTTCCGAGACAATCCTATCCAGAATTTGCTGAATGATGAGATTAGGTACCTTGGGGACAACAATTTTTCCAAAACAGTTCTTCATATATGCTTCCTGAAAGTAAGTAACTAAGTAACTAGATATCCAGACTGTGCCATTGAAGAGACACACTGTCAAGTTTTTTCAAGAAAGTTGAGAAATCTTTGAAGTGGGGTAGCGGTTTGGGGCGTATAAGCTCATGGAGTTCCAAAATGAATATAAACCGACTTTCTTATTTCTTCGTTGTTCAGCTCCTTCTTGCGGGAGCATTCGTATGGGCATCAGACGATCCTTATCTGTTTCAAGAGAACAGTTCGTATGATGATTCTCTATATTACAGAGAGATCTCATTCACTGAAGATCCGATGAACTGGTACCGGGATAATCAGAGTAGACTGCCGCTTCTTTCTCCCAGGGAGCAGTCAATCAGATTAAATAGAATGGAAAAGGATATTTTAGGCTGGTCGGAGCGGGAGCTGCAGTCTCTACTGCCGTCTCCCGACTATGCGGATTTTCTTTCAACCATGGAAGAACTCAATCAGGTCTGGACTTTTCAGACAGAGAAAGGACAGGTCCTTTTTGATGAAGCCGGTGATCCTCTTCTACTCTCATCGGATCCTGATGATATTGAGATGGACAGGGCGGCCTGGGCTGCAGCCGTGGGAACTCTGGCAGAGGAGATTCTGGAGGGATGGTCCCTGTCAGCAAATTCTCTTCTTGGATCTGTAATATCCAGAATACCTGATGAATATAGTCACACCGTTGAAGAGAATCTCAAGATCAGTCTACGGGATTACTGCAGACTGATCCAGAAGGAGTCGGATCAGCTTGTCAACTGGTCTTCGGCCAAGATGAATTATCTCAGGACCGAAGACAATTACTCCCTCCGTCATAAGAGTGAAGATCAGAGTGCTGCCGGTATTGCGGACTCACTGATTGCGGGCATACGGGATGAATTGGAAGAGACAGAAGATGCGCTGGATAGCGGGCTGAATGAGCTTCAGGATATCAGTATGGCAGACGGTTTATCTTTGGGGTCTGAGGATTGGGAAGATTTGTTCCGGAGTGAGTTTCAAAAGGGGCTGGATAAATGGGGATATGCTGAACAGAATTTTCTGGCTGAGCGTCTGAGCTGGGAGCTGAGGACTGAAAAGGAGTTTCAGGAATCAGAGGAATCCTGGAATGAGGCCTTTGCTTTGTTTACAGCAGGTCGTGAAGAATGGATATCAGAAATTACTCTGCAAATGGAGAAGGGATTTGCTTTCTGGCAGGCCCGGGAAGAGAGTACTATGGCGGAATTGCGAAGTATTGCGGAGGAACTTGAGACTGCAGCTCTGGATCAGGAAAGAAAGTTTGCTGCTCAGGTGGAATCGGCTCTTTCTCTGTACTCAGACAGTTATTCTCTACTTTGTTCGGCAGAAGAAAATCTCTCCTATTACCTGGATAAAATTGAATATTACAAGGCGAAAATTGATTCTCTGGAAGGAAATGATCTCTCTTCTTCTATTGGTGGAGGGGCGTCTGCAGTGAGTTCAGATAGTAATAATTTGCTTGATTCAGGGGATGAAGTTGTCAGCCCTGAGTATAAGGAGCTATTAGAGAAGATTGATGCCCTTCAAACTGAACTGGTTTTGTATCAGGATGAATATAATATCTGGCAGTCTCTCCGGACATCACTCTTAAGTCAGATGGATGATGCGAGAGGGATGCTTTTTGATTTGGAGCTTACCGCATCAGGCTATGATGATACTGTTGCCCCTGGAATCCTGGAAAGGGATATTCAGGAGATGATAAAGCGTACAGACAGGCTGTATGTACAATGGGAAATTTCACAAGCGGTAGCATTATATGCTTTGACAGACAGTTCGTTAAGGGATACCGAGGCTGAAACTTCAGCAAAGTATGAGCAGGCTGAGTCGAAGCTGGTATCTTCTGAACTGCAGTACAACAAAGCTGTTCAGTCTCTGAGCATACTGCGGGAGAATCTTGCTTTAGAGCAGCTGGATATCGATGAAATCAGGGAGTCTCTGGCCATAGCTGAGGCAGCCATGCTGGATGCTGAGAAAAGCTATGAAAATTCAAGAGCCATTTATCTGAATGATGATCCCCTTGTAATCGAGAAAGTTATTGAAGATCTTGAACAGAGACTGGTTCTCTGGTTCAGGGGAGACTCAGAAAATCCGGCTGAAAGAGATACTTTATATCTGGATTACATTCTTGCCGGAGAATGGGAACGCCGCAATGAGCATAGCGAAGAGCTGCAGTCTCTGCTGAGGGATCTAAATGGTACTGAGCTTCCTCAGGAGTCAGATAGTTTTGAGGATCAGCAGGATCTTGAATCTGCTCTTGAATCATTATATGACCTTAAGGCTCTTAATCCGGATGCAGGACTTGAAGAATCCCTGGTGACTCTTAAAAAGGAACTGGATCTTCTGAAAAGGCTTGAATGGAATAATCAGGTACAGGACCGTCTACTGGATGTTTCAGAATCGGAAGATTTAAGGTCTATCCTGGAACAAAGGGTTTTGACAGCGGAGTCTGTTTTGTTACTGGATAAAGTAGCATTCTTGAAGGATCTTTTGATCTCTCTTGAGGATGGTGTACAAGGTGGTGAGAGCTTTCAGGGAGAGTACCTGAATACCCTGAAGGAACATGGCTTTTCAGTAGATTCAGAGCAGATCAATGCAGTTTCAACTTTGTATTCAACACTGAAGAAAATGGAAACCGAGGGTCTGAGTTTACAGGAGTGTAAAGATCAGATGGGCAGTGATTCAATTCTCTGGTTGGAGGCAGCTCTTTCAGAAAATGATCTTCTGCCGGGCGCCGAATATCTGGAACTGCTTGTGTCCGGGAGCAGTCTTGAAGTTCTGAAGGCAGAGGCTGCATTGGAAGCTTATGATTCAATTTCTGATTGGACTGCGTCTTTCCGGCTGCTTGCAGGAAATGGTTTTCTTCAAGCTGACAGTGGAGAAGAATTTCTTGAGAAGCTGGGGAGTTTCGACAACTTTGAAACTTTTTTTGACTGGTACCTTCCACTTCAGCAGAGTGATGTTTTTCCTGAATATCTGGAACAGGGGTTAAATGCTTTTATTCTGCATCAATACGGCAGTGAACTGGATTCCCTGAGTGCCGCTGGTGATGAACTGGATTTTAGAACAGTGTTTCTGGACCGCCTCAGGTCTCTGCAGTTTTCAGAGCAGAGCACATCTCTAAAAGAGCCTGGTTTTATTAATGAAATTTTTATTGAATCCTTTAAGGCAGTATGTGAGGAATCTGTCAGTATACCTATAAGATCAGCCCGTTCATATCTTAATAGTTTCTATGAGAATGAGATTGTTATGAATTCTCATAGAATCAGTATCAATAAGATGGAAAGTGATCTGACCCTTAAAAGGGAGAATGGAGATTTATATAAAATTCAGGTTGTTGACCGTGACAGGCAGATCTACTTTGATCAGAAAAATGAGTATGATAAAGTCCTACAGAATTTGAAAACCAGTCTGAGTTCTTTTGATTCGGCACAGTACTCCTTTCTCCAGGGACAGCAGGCAGTGCAGGATTCATACAATGAGTATATGAAGGCTTCCAGGTCATATCAGCAGGCAAAAGAAATCTCAGATTATGCCGGAGGAGCATACAGCTTTGATGAGTACAATGTTTTTACCATTCGTGATGCCCGGCAGGCGGAATATGAGAAGTGCAGAGGGGCTCTGGATATTCTCGAGCAACTGGACTCTGAAAATCAGAACACAGTGGATTCAGAATGGTCCCAATTGCTGCGATATGGACAGGATCTGCTCTCTGTTACAAATAATATTTCATATGCAGCTCAGGAGATCAGGAAGGAGCTGGGAGAATTGAGCCGGCAGCAGATGAAAACGCTTCGTAATCTGATTGATAACAGTACAGACTTTATTGATTTTTCTTTCAGAGATGGTCTTGCCTTCAGTTATGAATCTTCAATGATGAAGCAGGGAATGAGTTCGTTTGAATCCTGGGATAACAGTAATTACAACCAGCATATGGATAGTTATTTCTCCCGAACAGACAGTTCAGAGGTTTTTACAAAAGACCTGCTTCTCTGGCTGGGGCAGATAGCCGAATACACCAACTCCGAAGAAGTCCTTAAGGAATTTTCCTATGCCTATTATCATGAACTTCGTCAGATGGAAGGTATGGATTGGGAAACCATTAATTCTGAATACACAATCGATCTGTTTAATGATGCCAGGCATACGGATCTTCTGGACAGTGAAGGAAGTTTATTCCACCCGGTTCATATCGCTTATGAAGGCGATCTGGATCGTTTTAATAACGGAGAATATGAAACTGTAATCACAGGTCTTATCCATGAAGGTGAATATATAAGAGTCTTTATTGAAGGTGAAGAGTGGCTTCAGGAGCAGACTGCCGTCCATCTGAAGAGTATTAAGGAGAATAGTACTCTATATAAACAATACGCCTTTTATAAAATGCTGATGTTTTCGGATGCCTTCAGCACAGACAGCCTGAAGCATGCAATGGAAAAAGATCTATCTATGCTGGCCTGGGAATATATTGATGCCAAGGCAGATACTGAACAATATAAATTCAGAAATGGCAGGGGCGGTTATTATAAACCCGGCCAAGACATCTGGGATAAACGTAATACACTTAAGGACGTTTCGAGAGTATACACAGGAATAAGCGGAAGAACTGCATCAGCTTCTAATGCCAAAAATTCAGTTTTCCTGTTGAAGGCTTTAAGTGGTACAGAAACAAGAATCAACACTTTATCTCCCGGGACGATTGATTCTATTGAGCAGGTTCAAAGTCTCCTCAGGACTATATGCGGGATTACCCTTTCTGAAGACCAGAAGAGCTTAGCTACGGAAGCTTTTTCATCTCTATCATCATTTGACAGGAGTTCTGTTATCCATCTTTTTGATGGATTTATCCAGGAACTCTCTGTGATGACAGTACAGAATGACATGAATCGTCTGCAGAGGGATGAAGAGCTGAAGTCAGAACAATATGAGCAGAAATTCGCTCTTTCTGAAATTTATAATTCATCAGTCTGGAATGAAGACAAGTACAATGCTGCGGCTTCGGATTTCTACAACAGCTATTCAATGGAGCAATACGGCAATGACAGCATCGAAGCATACCTGAGTGCAGACAATCCTTATTCCCGGGAGAGTCTTTATACCCTTTCGAGTTATGGTAAACAATTAATCAGAAATTTCCATGATCGGCTGACTGTTGTTAAAGAGGAACAATACGGTACATTCCGTGATGGCCTTGAAGAACTGCACAGGCAGAAAGAATATTGGGAAAATCTCTGTGGAGGATTGGGGCGGGAAGGTCTTAATCAGTGGGCACTCTCTCTGGAAAAACTGATCACTGACCGTAACAGCTGGCACAATCAGATAAGTAGAGAGTTTGAGAGAAAGAGTACTCTCTGGGAAAATAAATATATCTCTCTTATTGAAAGCAAGAACAGCTGGGTACAGCAGAGTTCCCGGAATGTACTTGAATATGGCGCACAGACTTTTGCCCGGGAATGGGATCTTGAAGCTGATAGACTGATGACAGATCTGAACTTCCATCTTATCTCGGATCTTTTTACAGATACAGGTTCCGCTGGTGATATTGTTGCGGCTGCTCTACAGGGCAGGACTATGGATAAGCTCCTGAGTTCAGTGGGGAATCTGAGCCTGAGGACCAGCGGAGTTCTTTCTGCTCCGACTTCTCTAGCTCTTCTCCCGGATCGGCAGTCAGCATTCTTTGAAATTGAAGAGTCTCATAAGGAGCTTACAGAGAAAGTTTATAAAGCCATGGCTTTTTCCAGGGCCTCCCAGATGAAGGAGTTGGTGGAACAGGTGAAATCATCAATAGCTGATAATCTTGAGGATGCCAACCGTTCTGTTGATGAGAGTGTGGATGCACAAATGGCTGATGCCGGATACGTGAGACAGGGTAATGTTTTTTCCAGAATAGTACTCATAGACAGCTCTCTGACAGGAGGGAATGAAAGTGAGACACAGACTCTGGAGGGCTACCGGTTTTTTAAGGCTCCTGATTTTGATCATCAGATAGACCTCAGTTCAGACTATCTGATAATGCTCAGCAGCGAGATGATTCAGGCATCAGTTGATCTGGCTCAGGAGCGCCTGGGGCATTATATCAATCTTGTTTTCGGAAATGAAGAAGATGGGAATATCAGAGATGGTCTTGATCAGAGTTTTATCTCTTTATTGGAACAGTCGGAAGCAGATTACAGTGCCTCAGCTCAATTCGATGATGAAGACAACTCAGAAAAAAAAGGCATGTTTAATTTCTATCTGGGGTATGCCCCAGTAATGAAGGAGGATAGTCCGGAAGAGGTTGAAACATACGGCTATGGGGAATTCGGCAGGATCTACAAAAAATACTTCATTCATCAGGCGAGGCTTTATAGAGGGCTCGCGACTGTGAACACTCCCCTGTATACTCAGAATATCTGGGATGATGATGCTGACAATGATGGTGAATCAGATGGCCTGCTGGGATCTCCCTCAATTCGTACTCTGGCAGATATAGCAATGAATGTTGTTGGTAATATATTCATGCCCGGTATAGGTTCTCTATTGCTGAATCTGGTAGATAATGCACTGTTTGCCTTGTTGGATGTCGGAAATGGAGTTGCAGATATGGGACAGGCCTCAGTTGGTTTCCTTAAAAGTGCGGCGAGTTCTCTTATCAGTTATGGAGCCGGAGCATTAGGCGGTGTAATGGATAATCTCGGTTTTCTACAGAACAGCGGCATGTTCGAAGTGGCCGGTGATATAGGTATCCGGGGAATCAGTTCTGTCGCATCAAATTATGGAACAGCTGCTTTGTACGCACTAGATTCAAATTCCAACGGCTGGAACTGGGATACATTCAACAGTATGACCAGTTGGGATAACGCAGGCATAGGATATCTCAGTGGAATGACAGGTACTGCCGTCAGCGGAACTCTGAATCTGGGAACCTTTGGCTTTATCGGTGAAATGGGTGAGAATGCAGACCGCTTCACATCCCTGATGGGTGGACTCAGTGCTTCGGGCCTGGAGTATGCGATGACAGGGCAGACAACACTTAATCTGATGAATCTGGGGAAATCAGGTACAGGATTCCTTGAAATGAATCTTGGAGGCGGTGGCTCTCTATTTAATTTTGGAACTCAGGGTACTGACGTAAGTCTCGGCAGTCTCAGCTCCGCTGCCCAAGGTCTGGCCCTGTACTCTGAAAATCAGAATATAAACGCTGCTGTTGATGACAGGGATTTGAGAGCCGGTATGAGGACTCTGTTCAGTTCCGGGATCGAAGATACTGAATCACTGTATCAGGATATCCTGGACGGCAGCGTCACCCTTACTTTATCAGAGGGTTTGGGCTATCAAGGGTATACATCTGTTGACGAATCAGGCAAAAGGGTCATAGACTTAAATGGGAGCGGTCAAAGCCGTTTGGATCTGGCAGTATTGTTGAGTCATGAGGCATTCCGTGATGGATTGAACAATGGTGAAGCCGCACAAATCCTTGAAACAGTAGAAGCTGCTTCGGCCCATATGGCAGTCAGTTCAGCCCTGCAGCAACGCTATGGATCGGACAGTCTCAGCATCGACAATAACCGTGAAGCTTTTGCTTACAGACTGTTTGCCCAGGGAGCCATCACTAAGGATGAAATGACTGGCTATATTCTGAACAGTTATGACTCGACCGGAGATTTCTGGAAGAGACTGGATGACGGCAGAATCCTCAGTGATGGAAAAGCCGGCCTATATGATGAAATTGGAAATCTGATCCGTGTTGCTACGGATGATGCGGGAAACCAGCTGGATGAGATGGAATCTCTGCAGTACTACATAGACTCGGATACCGCTGAATACTTGAGCTTTCTGACTCCGCAGCAGCTTTCAAAATTAACGTATTATAGATCTTCTGAGGATGTGAACCGACAGGTAAATATGCGTGATGAAATCATCAATGATTATGAAATATTGAGAAACCTGAACACCAAAGGAATCCTTTCAGGTTCTGATTATCAAAGGGCGATGGATAGTGTTTTTCAATCAATGTCCATGTACAACAATGAGTTTGTTTTGAGGGGAGTCGCTGTTACGCCTGAGGGAGTTATCACAGAGAGATTTGGTGATGAGGAAGATAGGATGAAGACTCAGAAAGATGGAGAAACCCAATATCTGACTTATACACACCCTGGAATAGATACTATTGGTGGGCTGGGAATCTATTCTCCAGGATTTATTATCCCCGGGAAAGATGTGAAGAACTATGCCTTCGGGATGAATATCATAGGAATGGAAAATAACTATCTGGTAGAGCATATGAATCCTGATGATATTGATAATCTTCTTTTACAGGAGCTTACATATCCTGGTCAGAAGCTGATGGATTTTCCTGAGCTGATGTTTCCAACAGATGGTGGCGGAACCGATGCTCATGCCCATATCGAGCTGTCCAGCTATAACCCCGAAACTCAATCATGGGGGTTTTCAGATCCAGTGGGTGATTGGAGTGACTGGAGCTCGGGAAGTAACTATGGAGGAAAGTATGAATGGCTTGATATTGATGAATCTGGGGAGAAATCTTGGACTTTAAATTATATGTGGAATAATTGGTCACCTTGGCAATAAGAATTAAAGGATAGAATATGAAGCAAATTTTAGTATCTATTTTTATTACATTTTTAAGTTGTTCGGTTTTTAGTCAAGATTATCATTCATGTTATATAGAGGTCGAATCTTCTGGTAATCAAAATCCTGAATACATAATAATAAATAAAGTTGGAAGTGAATATTTTGTTTCATTTCTGAGACCTACTATCAGTGGAAGAGCTTCTCTTTCTCGTTATTGGGTAGGGGAATGGGATGGTCATGATTTAATCTTAAATAATGGATATTCTACTTATGCAATCAATATGATTGAACAGGGTTATATTCATTACTATTCATTAAACGATTCTGGGGAGTTCCCCGGCAAAGACTTTCGCCCCATCACCGAAGAAGACTTGAAGAAAATCGTAGAGCTAAAATAGATATATTATTCTTGACGATTGGATATCCTCACTATAGGCTAGTACGATATCGTACTAGCTGTAGAGGGTAATATGTCAAAAGATGATTCAATTCCAGTGAGTGAACTTTATCACTCACTGGATGATTTTCTTGTTAATTATTTCCGTTTTCTTAATCCAATCTTTCATCGATATACGAATGATGGGATTGAACTGAACGAAAATCAGATTAAGGTGTTGATGGCCGTATCTAAGACGGAACAGATCTCTCCTTCAGAGATCAGCAAGCTTTTCATGATGCCAAAAACTTCTCTCACTACTATAGTTCGTTCCCTGGTGGATGCTGGTTTTCTTATAAAAAAAACTAACACAAAAGACTCAAGGAAATTCCTTCTGGAACTAACTCCAAAAGGGCAGCAATTTATTATTAAGAAAAATGAATTTGATATTTCCAGGCTGGATAGCCTTCTAGGGGGGATGATGCCGGATGAACGTAAAAGAGTCATTGATGGTTTCAATACTTTAAATGGTTATTTTGATAGAGAAGGGAATACAATATGAGCAGCAAACGATCCTTTGAATATGATGCATTCGGTCCCTGGATTTATCATATAAAAGGCCCTCATAAACTGCCTCCATTATTTGCTGATTATGAAAATGAATTATCCGGTGCTGATATGTGTTTTAAAATTCCCCGGAATATTGATCGACGTGATGCAAACCCTGATATGAATCTTTATGATTTGGTGATCGGAATATTTAAAACAGAAATTCTTATACTGGAGAGAAAGACCAGGGGTCGGGAGACATATGTAGAACTGGATCGAATTGAATCTGATTGCATCAGTTCTATCTGTAAGTATGACTGTCTACTAAGTGGTACTTTGACAATCCATACACTAAAACGTTCTATTATAATATCTTACAATACTGTTTCTGAAAGCATTATCGATTCAGCGATTACTTTGATCCGTGGAATTCTGCCTCATCAAAAAATTGTGTCAGATCAAGAATCCCTTCCTTATGATTTGGATAACATGGAATTCAGATTTGTAAATATCACCAACAGGATACTCCAGGCAGATAACTCCCTCCAATTAATCGTTTATCAGCCAAATCTCTTTTCAAGAATACCAAGAGAGTTTAAATGGGAATTCTTTAATCGCCTGGGCTTTACAGAGCAGGCACTCTCCAGTTTTGTCATTCTGACTGATTCCAGGGAACTGGTTATTGTTCATCGATACTTTTTTCTAAAACGAAAATCTACAGATTCATACGCTCGTTTCTTTTACTATATTCCCTATGATTCAATAACTGAGATAAAAGCTTTTACTCAAATGAATGGGAACAGTGGAGTAAAATTGAAAACAAAGCGGCTGGATCTGCTTCTTAAGGCAGATATTGGGAATAAGCCTTTAAATTCACTGATAGAGAAGCTCAATATAATTTCTAATTTTACATTATCCCCAAAGTAAAAACAGCACAGGCAGGCATAGTAGATAGAGAACTGTCGAAACGGTAATGGAGTTGGCAATAAAGTCTGTGTCCAGGCCGAACATATCACCGATAACTATTGGGTTTATGCCGATGGGGGCAAACATATTTATGAGAAGTACTTCTCTGGATATATCATCAAAAAACGAGAGCTGAAGTGTGAGATATGTAGCTCCTATCCAGACAGCCAATCGGATCAGAAGGTAGGGAAGCAGAATTCTGGCTGACTTTATTGATCCCTTGATAGAGATGGAGAGGCCCATGCAGAAGAGTATTGTTGGAACAGCAATAAGACCGAAACTTCCAGTAAAAGATGTCAGCCAGACAGGCAGGTTTATATCCAGTAGACCAACCATCAGCCCCAGGGCAAGCAAGATAAGCAGAGGTATTATATTGTACAGAATACTCTTTGTATCAACTTTATTATTCTTGGTCAGCTTAAGGATTATTACTGTTAAAAGAGAATAGACAACCAGTACCGGCCAGAAGAATGAAGTATAAAAAATCCCTCTCTGAAGTCCCGCAGAGCCGATGAGGATCTCCTGAATCTTCCAGCAGATATATCCGATATTTCCGGCAAATCCCATCAGCAGTAGTTCGCCCTTATATTTATCAATCCATTTTACACGGGGGATCAGGGCCAGGATGATTCCCAGCATAAATAGCCATGCAAGACCGGTAAAGATGAAGAGTCCAAGGGTCATGGGGATAAACTGTCCGGCAGTCTTTGTATCAATCTGCCGCATAGATTCAAATACCATAAAGGGAATACAGATACGTACTGCAAACTGCAGAATCTGTGGACGGTGCTTCGGATCTATGAAATTGCCGTTACGGCTGATGAGTCCCAATATGATGGGGAGGAATATTCCTGAGAGTGCGGGTATTAAAGTTATCATTACTGATCATTCAGATTGAAAAATAGATATTAATCAATCCTTTCTGAAACTATGTTTCAATTTTGAAGGCTTATTTCCAGGGCGTTAAATTAAAAAACCTAACCCGATTTTAACAATTCCTTTATCATTTTCAAATACACAACCACGACACTGAGCTCAACTTACGAAAGAAATATGATTTGAAAAAATGACAAGGAGTTGTTAATCATGAAAAAAATTATCGCTGTTCTTATGATTCTGTTTGTTGCTGGTTTTACTTTTGCTACCGGTCAGCAGGATGCTGCTTCCTCTTCTGCTGAAGCCTCTTTTGCCGGAAATTATGCGTTCGGTGGATCTACAACTGTTGAGCCTATTATCAGAGCTGCTGCTGAAGCATTTTCTGAAATGTACCCTGATGTAAAGATTTCCTACGATGCCCCCGGTTCTTCTGCCGGGGTTAAAGGTCCTCTTGAAGGTACATATTCTATCGGTGCCGCTTCAAGAGCTTTGAAAGACTCTGAAGTAGAAGCCGGTGCACTCGCCACTGCCATCGCCAAAGACGGAGTAGCTGTAGTTGTAAACAAAGGTTCTGTTCCCATGGATGACCTGAAACTGGAAGATGTAATTGCCATCTTTACCGGTGAACTTACAAACTGGAATCAGCTTGGTGGACCCGATGCAGAAATCGTTGTTTTCAACAGAGATGAAGCTTCCGGAACAAGATCCTGTTTCAAAGACGCAACTGTTAAAAAACAGAAAAAATCTTTCACCGAAACTGCTGCTATCGTAACTTCTAACGGAGACATGGTTGCAAAAGTCGGATCGACTCCCTACGCCATCGGATACTGTGGATTCGGATACCTTGGTAAAGATGCAGGCACCAAGTCTGTAACTGTAAGCAGTGTTGCTCCCGAAACAGAAAACGTACTTAACGGAAGCTACCCTGTACAGAGAGATCTTATCCTGATTACAAAAGGACCCGTTCCCGCCGGTACTCTGGAAGAAGCTTTTATCAACTACATCCTGTCAGAGGAAGGTCAGGAAATTGTTAAGGAAGAGAAGTTCATCCCCATGAATTAGTCTTTTGCTGAGATGCATTTATGAGAAGGCTGCCCTACACGGGCAGCCTGTTTTTTTCCCTGTTCATATTCAGCTCATGTTATGAGATTAACCATATTCTAACATTCCCCTAACACAAAAAAGTTCTGACTATGGAGAATGTTAATTAAATAACTACTTAAGGAGAAGATGTCTTGAAGTCTTCAAAAAGTGTTCTGGAAGTCACTGTTGAAAAGATATTCTTACTGAGTGCTTTAATCTCAGTAATCAGCGTTATCTTTATTACTGTTTTCATCTTCCAGGAAGGATTACCCCTCTTTGCAAAGGTCAATCCACTTAAATTTTTGTTTTCAAGTAACTGGGCTCCCACTGCAGAGCCTCCTCAATATGGAATTCTCTCATTTATCATGGGTTCAGTATGGGTTACTGCCGGAGCACTGCTTCTGTCTGTTCCTATCGGTCTTGCGGTAGGCATCTTTATGGCGGAAATGGCAGAAGGTCGATTTGCAGATATCCTGAGATTAGTTGTTGGACTTCTGGCAGGTATCCCATCTGTCATTTACGGTCTGTTCGGATATATTGCGATTTCTCCTCTTATCAGAACCCTGTTTAAAAGCCCTACGGGATTAGGAATACTTACGGCAAGCATTGTTCTGGCCATCATGACACTTCCCACAATCATTAACATCACTGAGGTTTCACTCAGGGCTGTTCCTCAGGAATTAGTAGAAGGCTCTCTTGCACTGGGAGCCACTCACTGGATGACTATCTACAGAGTCATGGTTCCCTCCGCACGCTCAGGTATCCTTGCGGGCATTGTACTTGGAATGGGACGCGCCATCGGAGAGACTATGGCTGTACTGATGGTGGCCGGTAATGCTGTAACCATGCCCAAAGGTCCTCTGTCTCTGACAAGAACATTGACCATGAATATTGCAACAGATATGAAGTATGCCGCTGATGACCATGCTGTCAGCCTCTTCACAACAGGTATTGTTCTCTTTGTTTTTATCCTGGGGATAAACATGCTGGTTCAGTACCTCATGAAAAAAGCTGTGAAGGAGGACGTGTAAATGACTGCAGCTGAAATTATGGAACGTCCCTCAAAAAAAGAAGTCATTTCATCTCCCCAGTCCAGAAAGCTGAGGATCCAGGAGCGAATCGCCAAAGGAATCATCTGGTTCCTGGCAATGCTGACCATTGCTGTTCTGGCCTGGATTGTGGGTTACCTTATGGTTCGGGGAATCAGATATAACAATCATGTTCCCTATGGTGTCACCACTTCTGTGGAGACACAACTGGAGCTTCCCGGAATGGATGATGATGTTGTTTTTATCATCCACTACAAAACCAGATCAGAAGATATTCCAGTCACGGGGTTAAGAAAACTCTATAACAAAGTGAGAAAGGAGAATTGGGGATTCTACAATCAGCAGAATTTGAAAGTCACTCCCTTTGCCTATAAAGGGGCGGGAGCCTTTTCAAAGAGTGTTGAAGAATTTCTCCTTACAGGATCAGATCTCTCTGACTACAGAGAGAATGTTAAGGACGTTTCATCCTGGAAAGATATGGTTTCTCATGTCGGCAGTACGCCGGGTTCCCTGGGATTTATTCCCGCATCTGAAGCTTCTAATCTCCCCTCCAATGTTAAGATCCTCGGGGTCCGAAGGATCGCACTGGCCGTTCACCCCTCTGTTCTGGAGATTCAGGATGGAAAAATGATGAGAGAGATTTCTTCCGAAAATGTGGATAGAATTATTAACGGAGAAGTCAGCAACTGGCAGGAAGTGGGTGGCACTGATCTTCCCCTTACTGTGATTGAGCATGATGACTCCGGGAATTATATTGAGGAACTTCAGAATACATCAGGAGCAGTGGTTCTGTGTCACTTCAGTGATATCGAACAGAATGAGTTATCAACCATACCGGTTCTCAGACATGAAACAGGATGGAACCTCACCTGGCACTTCATTGTTGAAGCTCCTGCAAGATCAGGACAGTGGGGTGGTATTTCATACATAATTCTTAACACCTTTTTTCTGATTCTCTTTACCGTTCTGTTTTCCACTCCAGTGGGTATCATGGCTGCCATCTATATGGTTGAGTATACTAATCAGGGTCGTATGATGCGTATACTCAGAATGGGTACAGAAACCCTGGCGGGTATACCCTCCATCGTGTTCGGTCTCTTCGGTTTTATCTTCTTTGTACAGATTCTTGGAATGGGTATCGGATTCATTTCCAGTACACTGACTATCACTCTTATGGTACTGCCGACAATTATCAGAACCAGTGAAGAGGCATTGAAATCAGTACCCCAGTCTTTCAGAGAAGGAAGCCTGGCCCTGGGTGCCTCAAAGCTGCAGACCATCGTAAAAGTTGTGCTGCCTGCAGCATCACCGGGAATCCTGACAGGTATTATCCTCTCAATTGGAAGGACAGTGGGTGAGACAGCAGTTCTAATCTACACTCTTGGATCTAATTATGATCTTGTCTCGGGACCTTCATCGTCAGCCAGGGTTCTGTCACTGCACCTGTATATGCTTTTCTCGGAAGCATTGTCTTTTGACCGCACATTTGCCACTGGAGCTGTGCTGGTCATTATCATCCTTATGACCAACTTATCCGCGACTTATGTAATGAAGCGTGTGAATAAAAATTCAGGATATGCCCTTAGGTCTTGATTAGAAAAACACCAAGGCAATGTTATTTGCCTTGGT
Organism: Oceanispirochaeta sp. M1; assembly: GCF_003346715.1. Taxonomy (NCBI): domain Bacteria; kingdom Pseudomonadati; phylum Spirochaetota; class Spirochaetia; order Spirochaetales; family Spirochaetaceae; genus Oceanispirochaeta; species Oceanispirochaeta sp. M1. The sequence goes on along the minus strand of NZ_QQPQ01000002.1, from coordinate 32,740 downwards.
AGTATGAGGAGAACAAAAACTATGAAACAAACTAAAATTAACGTTAAAAACCTGAATCTTCATTATGGAGATTTTCAGGCACTCCACAATATTGACATTGATATTAAAGAGAAGGAAGTTACCGCTCTGATCGGTCCCTCGGGTTGTGGTAAGTCAACATTCCTGAGAACCCTCAATCGCATGAATGACCTGATTGATATCGTAAAGATAGATGGAGATATTCACTACGATGAGAAGAATATTTATTCCCAGTGGGATGTTATTGAGTTGAGAAAGAAGGTGGGTATGGTATTTCAGAAACCCAACCCCTTTCCCATGTCCATCTTTGATAATATTGCTTATGGACCCAGAACCCACGGCGTGAAAAACAAATCCATTCTCAATGATATTGTTGAACAGAGTCTGCAGCAGGCTTCCCTTTTTGAAGAGGTAAAAGACAGGATGCATAAACCGGCTCTCGGCCTTTCGGGCGGTCAGCAGCAGAGACTCTGTATAGCACGTGTACTGGCGGTAGAACCTGATGTTGTTCTTATGGACGAACCCACATCGGCTCTGGACCCTATCTCTACATCCCGTATTGAAGATCTGATTGATGAGCTGAAAAAGAGTTATACGATTGTAATCGTAACCCACAATATGCAGCAGGCCGGCCGTATCTCCGATAAGACCGCCTTCTTTCTGCATGGCAGAATCGAAGAGTTCGGACCTACAGATGAGATCTTTTTTAATCCCATGAGTACTAAAACTGAAGAATACATATCAGGGAAATTCGGCTGATCCTTCGGCCTATAGGAGACATACAAATGATTAGGCAACACTATGAAGATGATTTGGCTGAATTGAGCAGAGAGATCATGAAAATGGGGCTCCGGGTGGAAGAAGCAGTTAATAAATCTGTTGAAGCCCTGAAGAATAAAGACACTGAACTGGCACAGCAGGTTCTGGATGAAGATACAATAATTGATACCATGGAGAAGGATCTCTGTGATAAATGTGCTCTGATAATTGCAAGAGAACAGCCTGTGGCAGGTGACCTGAGACATTTAATAAGCGCAATCAAGATCATTACCGATATTGAAAGAATCGGTGATCATGCAGTACACGTGGCTAAAGGGGCAATCAAAATGGCTGGAGAAGAGTACATCAAAGCTCTGGTTGATATTCCCCGAATGGCACAGCTGGGTTGCAGTATGCTATCCAGGGCTGTTTCCGCTTATGTTGAGAAAAATTCTGCTGAAGCCATTAAAATTGCCGCTGAGGATGACCTTGTTGATAATCTTCATAAGCAGATTGTCCGTGAACTGTTGACCTATATGATGTCAAATCCCCATAATATTGAGGGCGGAATATCTTTAATGTATATGAGTCGCTTTCTTGAAAGAATCGGTGACCATGTCCGGAATATCTGTGAATGGGTTGTATTTGCAGAAACCGGTGAGCATGAGAACCTCTAGGAATAAATAATGGCAAAACTGCTGATAGTAGAAGATGAAGCTGATATTCGCGAACTGATCTCTTTCAATCTGGAGATGAGTGGTTATGAAGTTGAAAAGGCCCGGGATGGTGAAGAAGGTCTGGCTCTGGCAAAAGGCGGAGATTTTGACCTGATTATTCTGGACCTGATGCTGCCGGGAATGGATGGATTGAAAGTCTGTTCCCAACTTAGGAAAGATCCCTCTACCGCAACTGTGCCTGTAATCATGCTTACAGCCCGCTCTGAGGATGATGATATTATAAGCGGACTGGAAACAGGTGCTGATGATTATATCACCAAACCATTCAGTCCACGTATCCTTATCGCCAGAGTTAAGGCGGCACTGCGGCGCACTGCCAGTGAAGGGAAGGAAGAAAATTCTGACAGAATCATCAGAATCCATGACATCGTTATTGATACAGCCCGACATGAGACACATCTTGCAGGAGAGCCTATCAATCTCTCTGCGACAGAGTTTGGCATCCTCCGTTTTCTTGCAAAGAATCCTGGATGGGTTTTTTCAAGAAATCAGATTATTGATTCAGTAAAGGGTGAGGACTATCCTGTCACAGCCCGTTCTGTTGATGTGCAGATTCTAGGTATCCGTAAGAAGCTGGGAGACCGGGGTAATATAATTGAAACTGTCCGGGGGATCGGATACAGGATGAAGGGCGAGTAAATCATTTTATTACCTCAAACTGCCCCATCATGCCATTATCTTCATGCTCCAGAAAATGACAGTGATACATGTATACACCTTCATAATCCTGAAAATTCAATACAAAACGGACCGTATCTCCAGGCATCAGTAAGACCGTATCTTTTGGTCCTGCAAGATGGAGCGGAGGTGCCTCCCCATTCATATCTATTATCCTGAACTGAACATCATGGACATGGAATGAGTGCAATACCCGCATCATCCCCATTCCAACATTCCTGACAGTCCAAAGTTCTGCTTCTCCCTGAGTAGTTTCAAAATCTATTCTATCAATATCCATGGTTTTACCGTTTATGGAGAAACCTCTCATCCCTCTGGTTTCCATTCTGAATTCCCGTCGTTTCGCAATATGATTTTCACCTCTGACAGAAAAAGGTCTATCCGTATTTATATTCTCCATAGAATCCTGTTTATTCCCCTTTGACTCTATACTAAGGGCGGAATAGCTGGTAATTCCATATACATCACATATGAGTTCAGATTTCCCGGCTTTTGAGAAATCTGTGAGAATTTCAAAACGTTCTCCCGGTGACAGAACCAATTCTTTCATTTCGACTGCCTCTGGAAGAAATCCACCATCAGAAGCAATAACTCTGAATGATCTGTTGTCATCAAAACGAATCTGCATGAGACTGGAATTGGAGCCATTCAGTATTCTAAAGCGAATAATTCCTCCATCAATATTCAACTGAGGTGATATCTGTCCATTTACCAGAAGAATATTTCCATTATAGCCATGCAATATATCCGGCATTGAAGGGGAGTATGTAAAACTGCCATCTCTGTCAATCCTCCTGTCCTGCAGTATCAGTGGTATATCATTAGTTCCGTAGTCAGAAGGTATATTCAATGCTTTTGAGAATTCATCTTCAATAATTATCATCCCTGCAAGACCTTTATACACATGCTCAGCAGTTTTTCCCATAAGGTGGGGATGGTACCAGAGGGTAGATGCAGCTTGTCGAATTTGAAACACAGGATTCCACAGCTCATCTTTCTGAATGATCTGACGAGGTCCTCCATCGAATTCCGCCGGGATGTGCATCCCATGCCAATGGAGAGTTGTTGACTCCCCAATACTGTTTAATATGTGTATATCTGCATTATCTCCTGCATCAAATCGGAGAGTCGGGCCCAGATAATCTCCGTTATATCCAAAAGTATCGCTTTTGATACCGTTTAATATGAGCTCACCTTTCTGAATTGTCAGTCTTGCATCTCTTCCCTCTTTCAGCTCTGGAATAAAGAGAGGAGCTGCATATAAACTGAAACTTAAAGAAAGCAGGAATGATAGAGGAATTATTTTATGCATGATTTAATTATTACTTATTTAGTATAGTATGTCAAATTGGATCAATTGAAATCAGCGAAGTGTTATTTCTCTATCCAGTTCGGCACTTAGCCACTCCACGGCCTTGTCCTTGTCTCTTGCCAGGTAGGTTTTTGGGCCCTCAGAACCAAGATAGGATGTCCACATTCGGGATAATCCGAATACCAGATCTGATGTTGTGTATGTTACAATTCTGTATTCTGGGTTTGCCCTGTGGTATTGTAGGTTCAGCTTGGCGATTTTTGCGACCTGTTCTGTTGTTATATCAAGTTTTGTGATTCCTGAAAAATCATTGAATCCAAAGTCATTTGCAGTATAGGTTTCTGTATCTTCATAGATATTTGTGATCAGGGAAATAAGTTCCTTCCCCGTGACTGTATCCATTCCCTTTATCAATATTCCGTTGCTGCTCAGCTGCTTTGTCGTAAGGCTCATAGTCCAGCACTATAACTCTAAAGAGCTGTTCTGAATAGTTCGAAATAAACGATTTCAAAATCAAAAACAGAAAATAATTGAGGATTTGAGTTTTTGGATTTGAGGTTTATTTGATATTAGAATTCTGAAATTCAAGGATTCTCATGTTTGACGGACTGAATATCTATTCTTCATTTTGTAATACGGGATGAATCTAAAAAAAACCGCCAAAGAGTATGGCGGTTTTTTTATTATGCAGAGGGCAGCTTATCTGCTTCCTCTTATATAGGGTTCTCCCAAAGTGGCGGGAGCACTCATCTTCCTTTTCCCTTTACTGCTCATTCCATAAGACAGAAGAACACCGAGAGTCGTCAGGTAGGGCAGCATGGCCAGCAGGTTGGGAGAGATTCCCAGAGGCTGGAGAACATACTGGATTACGAAGATACCACCGAATACATAGGCTCCCAGGAAGGCCTTTGAAGGCTCCCAGAGGGCAAATATGGTCAGGGCAATTACAATCCATCCTCTACCCGAGGTCATCCCTTCTATCCATGATTTGCTGTAGGCAGTTGATAAATGAGCACCTGCCATACCGGCAAAAGCTCCACCGACCATAACACAGGCATATTTTACCAGGGTCACATTGATTCCCAGAGTTTCAGCTGCCTTGGGATTCTCTCCTACTGAGCGGACAGTGATTCCAATCTTTGTATATTTAAGGAGGAACCAGACGATAAGACCGAGTATGACAGAAAGGTAGACATAGGCATCATGGTAGAACAATATTTCTCCCACTACTGGAATCTTAGATAGTCCTGGGATAGCGATGGGTGCCATCTTTGCCTGAAGGGGACGTCCGATATAGGATTTTCCCCACAGACCGCTCAGTCCCAGTCCCAGCATTGTCAGGGCAAGACCGGAAACAACCTGGTTGGCCCTGAGGGATATGGTGACAAAGGCATGGATCAGTGATATGAGAGCACCCGCAATTATAGCCGCAATCATGCCCAGCCAGGGATTTCCGGTTGTGAAGGTCACGATAAATCCGGTGACTGCACCCACGGACATCATTCCTTCAATTCCCAGGTTGAGAATTCCGGCGCGTTCGGTGACGACTTCACCCAATGTTCCAAGCAGAAGGGGAGTTCCTGCTATGATGGTGCGTATAAGAATTGATGTTATTATATCAAGCATTAATTTACTCTCCTTTTATAGACAACCCTGTGGCTGAGGAGGAAGTCTCCCATTATCAGGAATACAAGGATCAGTCCGTTAAAAACATTTACCGTGGAGGCGGGTAGGCCCATGGACATCTGAATAGCATCACCACCAACAATAATTCCGGCAAAAAATAGTCCTGACAGAATGGAGAATGCGGGGTTGAGCCGGCCCAGCCAGGCAACGATAATTGCCGTGAATCCGTAGCCCGCACTTATGGTCTCGGGGTAACTCAGGTGTTTGTGTATGGTCGTCAGTTCTCCAACTCCTGCAAGGCCTGCAACCCCCCCTGAGATAGCCATCATCAATACGGTCGTTTTGAAAAAGTCTATTCCGGCATACTTTCCGGCTTCCGAGTTTTCACCGATTACCCGAACTTCATATCCAAAGCGGGTCCGGTAGACAACAAAGCAGAGAATCAATGCTACCACAACCGAAAAGATCAGCAATGGAATTGATATTCTTGTGTGGTGCACCAGCTTGAGAATCGCATGATCCGGCAGATCGTCGGTGTATGGATAGCCGTATTTAGTGGCTCCCTTCCAGGGGCCTACCACCAGATATTTTACAAATTCAGCAGCAATATAGTTGAGCATCAGGGTTGAGATAACTTCATTTATTCCAAATTTCACCTTGAAGATAGCTGGAATAATCCCCCACATAGCTCCTCCAATAAATCCACCAAGAAACATCAGGGGAATAATTACAGGGCCGGGAAGATGGGGACCCCAGTTCAGTCCGATCCAGGTAGCAAAAATAGCTCCCCATAGTAGCTGACTTTCGGCTCCGATATTCCAGAATTTTGCTTTATAGGCCAGTGCCAGACCGCTTCCGATAAAGATCAGAGGGACCGCTTTGGTCAGGGTTTCTTTAAATCCGAACGCACTCCCGAAGGAGGATCTGAATATTTCATAGATAGCGTAGAAGGGATTGATTCCGTAAGTAAGAAATACAATACCGACTGCACAAAGTCCTGCAAACAGTGAGAGCAGGAGAACTGCTGCAGTAAATCGGGGAGTTGTTTTCTCCCGGGGCAGTGTTACTAGAGGCATTATTTCTCTCCTCCCTCTTCGGGCATGGAACCGGCCATCATCATACCGATATCATCTATTTCACAGTTTTCAGGATTTACAATACCCATAAAGCGGCCTTCAAACATGACGGCTACCCTGTCACAGACCTGAAAGAGTTCTTCCAGGTCTTCTGATACCAGAAGAACCGCTCCACCTCTGTCGCGGCAGGCGATGAGCTCTTTTCTTATGTATTCTGCTGCTCCCACATCCAGTCCATAGGTAGGGTGGGCAGCAATAAGAAGATCCGGTTCGGCCATGATCTCACGTCCAAGAATCAGCTTCTGTATATTTCCTCCCGAAAGGTTTTTTACAGGAGTATTGATGGAGGCTGTATCCACATTGTAAGCCTTAACAAGCTCATCAGCATGTTTGCGGATCAGAGGATAGTTCATCAGATTCCGGATGCTGTATGGTTTTTTATGATGCTGCTTCAGTACTGAGTTTTCAAAAAGCTGGAGTGTGGAAACCGTTCCGTGTTTGATTCGCTCTTCAGGGACATGAGTTATTCCCTTATCATGAATCTTCCTGGCAGACATATTGGTGATGTCTTTTCCATGGAGAAAAACTTTTCCATCCAGTGATCTACGAAGACCGGTGATGGCTTCAACCATCTCTCTCTGTCCATTTCCTGAAACTCCGGCGATTCCCAGAATTTCATGTTCTGCAATCTTAAAAGAGAGCTTGTTTACAATGGGGATATTCTGGTCACTGTTGACTTGCATCTCCATGACTTCAAGGATGGTGTCTCCGGGCTTCTGATCATCTTTATCAAAACACTCTGAGATTTCCCTGCCGATCATCATCCGGGCCAGGTCTTTCTGTGTTACATCTTCGATCCTGGCACTGCCGGTCACTAACCCTTTACGCATTACCATTACAGAGTTACATATGGCCATAATCTCTTCCAGTTTATGGCTGATCAGGATAACCGAATGGCCCTGACTGCTCATCTTTCGGAGTATTCCAAAAAGGTCTTCTGCTTCCTGAGGTGTGAGTACAGAAGTGGGTTCATCCATTATGAGGAGGTCAGCATTTCTGAAGAGAGCCTTCAGAATTTCTACTCTCTGCTGTTCACCTGCAGACAGTTCCCATATTTTTTTATCCGGGTCCACCTCGAGGCCGAAACGCTCGGAATACTCTTTGATCTGGGATCTCATATATTTCTGAGGAAAGAAGAAGGGTGCTCCTTCAAATCCCAGAGCTATATTTTCAAGGACAGTGTGTTTCTGTACAAGCATAAAGTGCTGATGGATCATTCCGATTCCGGCATGCATGCTGTCTTTGGGATTTCGCAGTCTTATCTCTTCACCGTTGATATTAACCTGACCATCATCAGGCAGATAGAGTCCGTAAAGGATATTCATCAAGGTTGTCTTACCGGCGCCGTTCTCACCTAGCAGGCCAAGAACATCACCGGCTTCAATGGTCAGGTCAACATTCTGATTTGCCTTGACTCCGACAAAGGATTTGCTGATTCCCTTCATTTCCAGTTTTCTAATTCTACTCAAAATAATTCTCCGTGGAGGGGATGAAGTATCATACCCCGATGAGGCCCAATTGTCAGACCTTTTTTTCTTATTCAGGTCCGGAAATTGAAAAAGGGACGCCGAGGCGTCCCTTTCTATCTCCTTTACTTAAGGAGCTGTATTCTTACTGCTGGGGAAGAGGTGTATCAAAGTTATCTACCTGATACATCATTTCAGCGAAAAGATGCCCGATAGAGGCCATTTCACCCTCGGCAATAGTCATGTTTCCGGCCTGGTCGTAGATGGGTCCTGTAAAAGGATCAAATGTGTCACGCCCGGATTTCATCTGCTCATAGCGTTTCATAACCAGATCGTATACAGAGATGCTTCCGAAATCTGCAGAATCAGTCATGATTCCTTTCAGAGTATCAACGTATATAGGATTGATTTTGTCGTCATAGGAACCACCCATCTCAACAGCATTTTCTTTCATAAGCCACAGAAGATCATAATCTGTAAGATCAGCATCTCTATCAGCTTTGTAATCAAGAAGCATCTGTTTGTAGAGTACACCCCAGTCTGTAAGCTGACCGGTTAAACATGCATCTTTTCCGTATGCCTGCATGGGGCTGTAGTGAGACAAAGCGTAAACTTCGTCACCCTTTTCCATATGTTCCTGAGCTACTTCAACAACTGTGGGAGTATCTTCTGTAAAACCGAGTACATCACAACCTTCGGCAATAAGAGCTTCGGCAGCTTCTCTTGCTTTATCGGGTCCGTACCAGGCATAGATCCATTTAACGCTTACAGTAGCTTCGGGATTAACTTCTTTAATTCCCAAAGCAAATGCATTCATATGGCGGAAGAGTTCGGGGATGGGGAATGCAGCTACGTAACCGATTTTATTGCTTTTGCTCATGGCACCGGCAATAAGACCGTTCATGTAGTAGATCTGATACATGTCACCCATATATGTTCCCATGTTGGGGGATCTTTTGAATCCTGAAGCATGGTAGAATTTAACATCAGGATATTTTGCAGCAGCAGCTACAGTATCATCCATATATCCAAAACTGGTTGTAAAGATAACATCACATTTCTGTTCCTGAACCATTCTGTCAATAAAACGTACTGCATCACCTTCGGGAACTGATTCTACGGTGATTGTTTCGAGCCAGGGTAGTTCGGCCTCGGCAAAAAGACGTCCCTGATCATGGGCATAGGTCCAACCGAAGTCTCCGGCAGGGCCGATGTAGACAAAACCGGCTTTGATTTTTTCTATTCCATCGTCACTGGCCGCAGGTGCTTCCTGTCCACCGGATGCAAAAAGCATACCGGACATGAGCAGCATCAGAGCTGCAATAAGAACAGATTGTAATTTTTTCATTTACTCTCTCCTAGGATTTTATTCACTTTCTAAATAGATTGTCTGTATAACTGATCACTTTGTCAATCAAAGTATAAATATACTGCGAAATTTGTCTGACCAATCAGTCAATATCGAAGCTATAGAGGTTTTGTGGAGATGAAAATGAAAAAAGATTACATATTTGTACGGTTTGGGAATCAGTAGTAGAATGCTCAGAATGGGAAATAGTCCTGAAAAGAAAAACTCAGCCCACCATATAGGCAGGCTGAGTCAATTTGGGTGATATAATGGAAAAGATCAGGTGGTTTTGATCTCTCCTGCTTTTTCCAAACCGATCTTTGTTAGAATTGGTCCGATTATTTCAAAAAAGATACAGGTGGCAGTTACGGTTGTGATAACTGTATCACCGATATATGATCCGTGGGCTCCGAAGGCAGAAAATTCATTTTTTACAATAAGTGCCAGACCGATGGCAACACCTGCCTGTGAAAGGATACCCATCCCCAGATACTTTCTGATATTGGGAGGTAGTTTACCAAGGGCAGAACCTATTGCTGCTCCACCCATCAGACCTGTTGTTCGTCCAAGGATATAAACAAGTCCAAGGAGTCCCAGGCTGGGTAGTGCGGAAATATGCAGATTGGAACCTGCCAGTACAAAGAACATAACAAAGAGCAGAGGCATGAATTCTGAAAGCTCATTATGGATCTTCTCTACCAGACTATGAGACTGAGTATTTACAATAAATATTCCAAGAATCATATTGGTCAATATCAATGAGAGATGCAGCATATGGCTTATTCCTGATGAGATCAGGATTGATGCGAACATCAGAATAAATATATCACGTGCTGATTTCAGCTTTCTGGCAAGAAGACAAAACACAAATCCCAGAGCCAGACCGATAATAATACTGAATACTACTTCCTTGAGAGGGCCTGCCAGGAGTACCAGTAAGCTGCCTGCTTCCGCACCGGCTTCCTGTGCCAAAAAGGATTTTGCAAAGGCGGCAGCAAATCCGAAGATAATAATACCAAGGCCGTCATCAAATCCTACGACTGAAAACAGAGCCTTGGTGAGAGGGCCTTTAGCCTTGTATTCCTGAATAATGGCTACTGTTCCCGCAGGAGCACTTGCCGGTGCAATAGAGCCGAATATCAGGGACAGTGCAATATCTTTTGTCAGAAGATAGAGGAGGCTTGTAACTAGAATAAATGCCATTAAGGATTCTGCAAATATTACAATGACTATGCCTTTGCCCTGTTTCTTCAGAGTGGAGAAACTCAGTTCAATTCCGATACTCACAGCCACAAAACTAAGGGCAATATCGGAAATAAAACTAAGATTATGCTGAAATCCTTCGTCTACGATATTGAAGAATGAGGGACCTAAAAAAACTCCGATCAGCATAAAACCGATTATTGAAGGGAGTTTTATATATTTCATACTCTTACCGGCATAGAAACCGAGAGCTACCATAATACCTACAACCAGCAGGGGCTGCAGGCTTGTTGCATGGGTGAATGTTAAGTTCAAACTTATTCTCCTAAAAGTCTATGGAACCGTCAAAATAAAGGAGATCGGTTACTGAAATAAGTATCCCTCCCTGTTCTGCGGGACGTACAAGATTTATTCTGCGGATGGTATCGTTCATAAGACGTTTGTCAATTACGGCGATAATAACTTTACTGAAGCTTGAGGAGCTTTCATTCCAGAAGGTAGAGAACAGAGGCAGTTTATTCAGATAGGAACCTGCGGTAGAAGAATCAAGAACAGAAACATCTCCTTCCACTTCACCGGACATCATTTCCAGTACATCAGAGAAAATCTCCTCTTCCTGAATATGAAGAATAAACTGACATTTTTCAAAAGGTTTAATCTGGATGGTTTCTACTTCTTCTCTTGTCAGGAGTTTTGCTGCTTCTGCAGGATCCGAGGCATTGATAAGTTTACTGTAAAGTTCCTTGTCCTTCATGATCTTTGAGATAGAAGAGAGAATCTTTATATGTTTGTTTCTATTCTGATGGGAACCGATGATGAAGAAAATCAGATGGGAATCTTCATTGTCAATAGAATCAAAATCGATACCATCCTTGAGAATTACCAGACCCACAGTGAAATCGTCCAGAGAATCAAAGGAACAGTGGGGGATGGCTACACCAGATCCCAGGCCGGTTGAGCTGAGCTCCTCTCTTTTTACAAGGGCATCTTCAATTTCTGATGCACTGACACCTTTCAATACGGCTGACTCACAGGCCAGCTGGCTGATCTCTTTCAGTAAAGCCTCTTTACTGCGGGCTTCGCTGCCGATCCGGATACATTCCGGTCTTAGTGAATCTATCATTTACTATTCTCCTATGTTTTCCTGAGTGAATAACACCCTTAGGCCTAAGGGCCTACAGAATAAAAATTATCAACTTCAGCTTTAATAAAATACTGAATAAAACCTTTCTTGCTATTTATTGAGCGAAGAGCTTTTACAGCCTCTTCATTTCTCAGAATGCTGCTCAGCTTGGAAAGAATCCTGAGGTGAACTACCTCACTGTCTGATATAAGGAGGAAAAACAGATTGGTCGGCTCTCCGTCGAAGGAGGCAAAGTCTATTCCCTGTTCTGAAACTCCGATTATGATCTTTGCTTCTTTGACAACCTCGGCCGAAGCCTTGCGTATATGGGGGATGGCAATTCCGCTTCCGATTGATGTCGAGGTGAGTTCCTCACGTTCTATCAATTTCTTGATGAAGACCTCTTTTTCTAAAATCAGGCGGGATTCATATGCTTTTTCGGCAAGTTCCCTGATAACTTCTTCCTTAGTCCGGGCTTTGAGGGGGAGAATTATATTTTCCTGATCCATTAGACGGGAGAGGGGGACAGAGTCATACTCTTTTTCGATAAGCCGTGACAGATCATTCTGAGGAATCACTTCCATCTTGGATGTGAGCCAGTCATTAAGGGCGGGTTTTGAAAAACGCCACTGATTGGCGATCTTGGCACAGGGTATTTCCTGGTTTTTGATCATCTTGAGAATCGTCTTATCCGAGAGCTTAAGATATTCTGCAACTTCAGCTAGTGTTAGAATCTCATTGTCCATACTCTAAAATCCTCCAATTTCCTTTGTATTCCGTTATATTCCTTTAAAAGGGCGCTGTCAATGCCTTCGAAATGAAAAAGAGTACTTTATTGGACTATTTAGAGCTCGTGGGAGAGTGGATTCCCTTAATATCATTTATTTCTGAAATCAGTATTCAAACGGTCCATCAGTTTCCTGCTCCGTTCCACATAGTCTGGAGGAAATACATACAAGGGTAGATCAGGGTGGGGCACCAGGCCTCTGTCTTCAGGTCCCAGACCGGTCAGAAGACTGAATAAAACATCACTGCTGACCCAGGGACTTTCAAGGAAGTAGAAATGTCCTCCGTTTGAACTAACATGTTCGGCATTACTTACATCAATGAGATTGATCTTATCATTTTGGTTGAAAAACTCTCTTATGGGCGGATCTATTTCTGATTCTACTATGGTCTGTCCCATCCTTGGAGCGAGGTGGAGGGCCATAGAGCCTACAAGAACCATATCTTTTGACGAACTGTACAGGTTCATCCGCTTCATAATATTCAACTGTCCGTCTATCAGATAGGAACCGAAGAGTGCCCGGTCCAAGTCACTGTTTGACAGAATAACCGTTCCCAGTTTTGTTTTCAGCTGGGCTTCTTTCGCAGGGATCTCGCTCATCTGCAGAGCCTTCTGATATAGGGCATTGGTAACCAGTCTTGTACCTGCGCTGTAACCGAGAATATGTATTTGCTCAACTTCTTCCTGCTCTGCCAGAAAATCAAGGAAGACCCTGAAACTGCGGGCTGAGAAGGCTGCTGTGTCCAGGTCTTTGAAATAGGCAGTATTCTGGGGAGTCGCCGGCCAGCCATAGGAGATAAAAGAACCCCTGTATCCAAAATAATGCCAGAGCTGTGCTGTCATAAGGAGGGGGTTTTCAAAGTTTACATTATAGCCGTGAACAAAGACAACCACATCTTTGCTTTCAGTTTGTTTCAACTGTGATCGAAGTTCCAGGAGGAATCGCTCTTTTGCCGTGTCTGAAATATCCTCTCTGAACTCCTGGGAAGTGAAGGGGGAGGCCGATGAATCCAGAATCCCGAATTCCTCTACATCCGTTACTTCCAGAAGCGCCTTTTTTTTGCTGCTTCTGCTGGCCTCTATCATGGTCATGTCATCCCATGTTTTTCCTTCTTCCGCCACTCCGATACCGGCTATTCCCAGACGGACCAGTTCAGATCTGCGGCTGAGATAATAAGGTTCCCTGTCATCTTCCGTTGCGGGGTATCTGTTGGTGGCATAAAGTAAAGGAACTCTGTGTCTGTCCTGAATGACAGCACCATGTAGAAAGGGATTATATTGTTCATCATCCATCACTGCAGGGGGAGGCATTTTAACAATCTGGTTTGATTTAACCGTTGTGCAGGATATTGCAGCCAATAGCATAGTGAATAAGAAGAGTCTTTTAATGTTATTCATTGTTTAATATTAAGATGTATAAGAATAATTGAAAAGATGAAATCCATGAGCCGATTGTGAAATCGGACTTTTACTGCTAAAGTATTGAAAATAAAATTATAAGACAGAACAGGAGTACACATATCATGGCTGTATCCAGGAAAATTGAAGAAATGCAGGCCTCTTCATCCTTTATCAGGAAGATGTTTGAAACAGGTGCCCGCCTTAAAGAAGAATTCGGAGCAGAAAATGTGTATGACTTTTCTATCGGTAATCCCTCAGCCCTGCCTCCTAAAGAATTTACTGAGATCCTTCTGGAAGAAGCTGCCAGGGAGAACATGCACGGCTATATGCCTAATGCGGGTTATCTCTTTGTCCGTGAGCAGATTGCAGCCTATCTTCGAGAAGAGCAGAGTGTGCCCTTTGAGGCCGCTCATATCCTCATGACCAGCGGCGCCGGCGGTGCCCTGAATGTAGCCCTTAAGACAATTCTTAATCCCGGTGACAAGGTTCTGGCCAGCCGGCCCTGTTTTATGGAGTACAAATTTTATTGTGACAACCATGGTGGAACTCTGGAGTTGGTGGACTGCCTTCCAGGTTTTGATCTCAATGTAGAAGCCTTTGAAGAGGCCATTGATGAGAAAACAGCGGCTGTTATTATCAATTCACCTAATAATCCTTCGGGAAAAGTATATTCTGCAGAAACTCTTAAGAATCTGGCCGGCATGCTGGAGCGTAAGAGTAAGGAATTGGGAAGACGTATCTATATCCTTTGTGATGAGCCTTATAGAAAGATTGTTTATGGTGGAGCGGAAGTCCCGTCCATCCCTGCAATTTACCCCCATACAATGGTCTGTACCTCCTATTCAAAGGATCTTTCCATACCCGGTGAGCGTATCGGTTTTCTGGCCATCGCCCCTGAACTGGAAGACAGGGATCATATTGTGAATGGAGCCGTACTGTGTAACAGAATCCTCGGCTATGTGAATGCATCGGCCCTGATGCAGAGAGTTGCCGGACGTCTTCAGGGAACGGCTGTGGATGTTGCTCAGTATCAGAGAAAACGGGATGCCCTGGGGAAAATTCTGCAGGACTGCGGCTTTGATCTGGATCTGCCGGAAGGTACATTTTACCTCTTTCCAAGAGCTCCAATGGGTGATGATACATTGGTTGTTAACCTGTTGCAGGAACAGAATGTACTGGCGGTTCCGGGAAAAGGGTTCGGCCTGCCCGGCTACTTCAGACTCTCCTACTGTGTGGATGATGATATGATCAAACGCTCTGAAAAAGCCTTTAAAAAAGCCGCTGAAAAGATTTTTGGATAGCTTTTCTTGACAGAATCCGGGATAGGCTTTATGTTTATTCAATAAATCATCGTGGTTCTTTTGACCGCGATCCTAGAGAAAACAAGGAGACGTGTTTAATGTTAAGTATAAAATCAATATCCCCCGCCAAACTTAACCCCGTATGTGTTTATCATACGAATACGTCTGCGATACCCGACTGATAACAGATTTTTACTGATACAGCACCGCAGACAGCCTTTGGGTTTCTGCGGTTTTTTTATGCCCGGATAAAATTATCCGGGACTCCTACCGCAGAATCAACCAGTTACAATACCGCCTGGAGGGCGGAATCAATGAATCAGAAAACAAAACAATCAGGCTTTAAAGCCTTTCTAACTCTTTTTACACTCTTAAAGGGAAACTGGAGCCTTTATATCATCTCCATAGCTGCTCTTGGACTGACAGTCGCTGCAGAAATGGCTGGTTTTATGGTTATCCGGCAAGTGGTGGACGGTCTGCTGATCTCTGCTAAGGGTTTGAACTTCCTACTTACATGGGCCTCGGTATACCTCTTTCTAGCCCTTATAAAGGGAGCTCTCAGTTATGTACATGGACGGGGTAAAGCCCACTGTTCAGAAAAGGTAACGCAGAATATCCGGAACACACTCTACGATCATCTGCAGCGTCTCTCTTTTGCCTTTCATGACAATAGTCAGACAGGTGAATTGGTTCAAAGATCCACAAGTGATGTCGATACGGTAAGGAAATTCTTTGCCAATCAGATACCCGAGGTGAGTCAGGTCTTCTTTCAGTTCACAATCAACCTGGCAATTCTTCTATTCCTTGAATGGCGTCTGGCTCTATTTTCAGTCATTGTCGTTCCAGTCGTAGGGGTGCTCTCTACGGTCTTCTTTTTCAAAATCTTTAATGCTTACGATGAGTATCAGGAAGTGGAAGGGAAAATGTCCAACAGGATTCAGGAGAATCTTTCGGGAATCAGGGTGGTTCGTGCCTTTGCAAGGCAGGATTGGGAAAAAGAACGATTTCAGGAGATCAATGAGCTGCAGCGGAAAAAGGGACTGCGCCTCACCTGGTGGCATAGTATTTACTGGCCTTTCGGTCATATCCTCTGCGGGTTTCAGTTCTCTCTGACCCTTCTGCTGGGGGGCTATATGGCTATGCGCGGAACTATTACTCCCGGTACTTTTATCGCATTTTCAAGTCTGGTGAATGCCCTTATCTGGCCCATGCAGGAGCTGGGACGGACGATCACAGAGATCTCAAAAAGTCATGTTTCCTACAGACGTATAAGAGAGATTCTTGATGAGGCACAGGAGGATCTGGAGAGCGGTAATGTAAAGGATGCTCATGAGATCCGTGGAAACCTGGAGTTTCTGGGAGCAGGATTCCGCTATGGAAGCGGAGAAAAGGTTCTGGATGATATCAGCTTCAGCTGTCGGGAAGGAGAAAAGATTGCTCTTCTGGGAGCCACAGGTTCCGGGAAGACAACACTGGTTAATCTGCTGCCCCGTTTCTACGACTACAGTGAAGGTAAGATTCTTCTGGACGGTTCTGACCTGCACAGCTACAACCGCCACAGTTTGAGGCAGCATATAGGAATCGTTCAGCAGGAACCCTTTCTGTTCTCCATGACTGTTGCCGAGAATATCTGCTACTCCCTGGACCGGGAAGTGAGCCGTGAAGAGATGGAAACAGCGGCGAAGGCTGCGGCGGTACATGACTCTATTGTGAAATTCCCAAAGGGTTATGAAACCATGGTAGGTGAAAAGGGTGTGAGCCTCTCGGGTGGTCAGAAACAGAGGATCGCCATTGCCAGAACTCTCCTCAAGGACCCCCGCATTCTGATACTGGATGATTCAACATCAGCGGTGGATGCGGATACAGAGGCAAAGATCAAGAAGGCCATGGATGAACTGATGAAAGGGAGAACGACCTTCATTATCGCCCATAGAATCCAGACCCTGAAACAGGCGGACAGAATCCTTGTTCTGGAGCGGGGCAGGATTGTACAGCAGGGATGTCACGGTGAACTTATCACCGTAGACGGCTTTTATAAAGATGTGTTTAATCTGCAGACTCAGATGGAAGAAGAGCTGCAGCAGGAACTCCTTACGGCAGCTGCCGTAGGCGGAGAGTAAAATATGAGTGAACAAAATACAAATAAAGCGAAGATCGAGACTCTGGAAAGTCAGCTCTTTACCGGAGCATTCAAGGGGAATACTTTTAAAAGGATATTGGCTGAGACCGCAAATCATAAGGGTCTTCTTATAGCTTTTCTCCTCTTCATCCTGATGACCTCTTTTATCGATTCCCTTTCTACCTACCTGACTCAGTTTATTATAGATGACGGGATTCTGGGGAAGGATAGCTCTGCCCTCTGGCGTTATACAATTTATCAGATGCTCTGTTTTGTGGTAAACGGCGGGTGTATATTCGGTTTTATCTATTGTGCCGACAGACTGGGACAGCACATTCAGTATGAAATGAGGGAGAAGCTCTTCAATCATCTTCAGGAGCTGTCATTTTCCTTCTTTGACAAGACTTCATCGGGATGGCTTCTTTCCAGAATGACCAGTGATATCAGAAGAATTTCTGAACTGACCAGCTGGATGCTTGTGGATGCGGTCTGGGGAATGTCGAATATCCTTATTTCCTTGATATTTATGTCATTCATTCACTTGAAACTTGCCCTTATGATGATGGTTATTCTGCCTCTCCTTTCGGTTGCGGCGGTAAAGTTTAAGAATCATATTATCCATGAGTACCGGAAAGTCCGCTCTATCAACTCAAAAATCACCTCAGCCTACAGCGAAAGTATCAACGGTGTTCGTGTTGTTAAATCACTGGCCAGGGAGAAGAGGAATCTGAATCAGTTTGACGATCTTTCGGGGGATATGTACAGAGCCTCATTCAGAGCCGGATGGCTATCCTCATTGTTTCTCCCGATTGTGCAGATGATCACGTCTTTTGCAGTGGGTGTCGTAATTCTATATGGAGGCTGGGAGATCAACATCGGGGGTATGACCATAGGTGGACTCAGAGCCTTTGTGGGTTATATCACTTTTATGCTTTGGCCGATTCAGGAAATGGCTCGTGTCTTCAGTGAAATGCAGCAGGCCATCGCCAGTGCAGAGAGGGTGTTTGCCCTTATGGATCTTGAGGCGGATATTCAGGATCTGCCGGAAGCCATGGAGTCACCACGCTTTGAAGGACATGTGGAATTCAGGAATGTCGATTTTCACTATGTTCCTGATGCTCCTATCCTTAAAGACTTTAATCTGAAGGTGGAGAGGGGAGAAACAATTGCCATTGTCGGACCCACAGGCGGCGGGAAGACAACTCTTGCCAGTCTTGTTTCCCGTTATTATGAACCCGTATCAGGGAATATTTTTCTGGATGGGCAAGACTATACAGGTTTTACTCAGAAAGGGCTGCAGTCCAGGATCGGTGTTGTTCTACAGACGCCCCATCTCTTTTCCGGAACAGTAGGGGAGAATATCCTCTATGGAGCTCCCGGTGCAAGTGAGGATGAGATGCTTGCGGCTTCAAGGACCGCCTGTGCTCACGAAATGATCTGCAGGCTGCCCGGCGGTTATGATGAGCTTGTGGGTGAAGAGGGTACTCTTTTATCCGTAGGGCAGAAACAGCTGATCTCTCTTGCCAGAACCATTCTGGCCGACCCTGATATCATCATTATGGATGAGGCGACAAGTTCCATCGACACCAGAACAGAGCAGGATATCCAGCATGGTATGGAAAAGCTTCTTGAAGGCAGAACTAGTTTTATTATTGCCCACAGGCTCTCTACCATCAGGAATGCGGATCGGATTATTGTTATTGAGGACGGCAGTATAAAGGAAGAGGGAAGTCACAGTGAACTTCTGGCTCAGGGCGGACATTATCATCAGCTTTATACCAGCCAGTTCAGAAAAGATCACTCTTCAAAGATGCTCGGCTAAGTACTTTTTGAATTCACCACTCCCGTTCTTTATACTTCATTAAAAGAACGGGAGTTTTTCTTGAAACTTATTTACAGTGATAAATCTGAACTTAAATTCTACCAGAGGTTTTTACTCTATTTTTCAGTAATAATGCTGCTGTCATTTTTTATGATACTGAGTATTTTGCTGATCAGCAGGAATCAGAGAATCCGTGAATACAAGGTTCAGTCAGAGGCTCAGGTTCGTTACCTGGGAGATATGATTGAGAGCCATTTTCAGTCTGTTAAGTCGGATATACTCTTTCTTCCTGAATTGAATGAGCTTATTCGCTATAAAAATATTCAGAATGATGAAGACAGACATTCCATAGAACTTGAATTCCTTATATTTTCCCGTACAAAAAAAATATATGATCAGATCCGCTATATCAATAAATCCGGTAAAGAGGAAATAAGGGTAAATTATAATTCAGGGAATCCCAATATTGTTAAAAAGGATGACCTGCAGAATAAGAAAGACCGCTACTATTTCTATGAGAGTTATTCGCTGGATAACAATGATATCTATGTTTCACCTCTGGATCTGAATAAGGAACAGGGGACAATTGAAGAACCTCTCAAGCCCATAATCCGCTTTGGAACTCCCATAGTAAACAGTACTGGTGAAAAGTCCGGAGTCCTTATTCTTAATTATCTTGCAGCTGAGCTTCTGGATGAACTGGAATCGGCAACACATAGTAATCCGGGTGTCTTTGCCCTTATGAATGAAGACGGATATTGGCTTTTTCAGGATGATCCCGATCAGGAGTGGGGATTTATGTATCCGGAAAGAGAACATCTGACCATGAGAATAGAAAATCCTGATCTCTGGAATGAAGTTTCGTCATCTCCTTTTACACAGATAATGAATCAGGAGCGTATATACACTTTTCTTGAAATTCAGCCCCTGAAAGATACCCCGGGGATCAAAAACGGCCCGAAATGGAACCTTGTAAACTGGATCTGCTGTGAAGATTTCGGCATATCCAGGGAAAGTCTTTTACAAAAACTTCTTTTCTATAATCTTCTTGCAGCATTTATTCTCGGTTTTCTGACACTCCTGTTGGCGAGAGCTGTGGATCAGAGGAATAAATACAAGACTGCCCTTACTCATTCGGCTCTTTATGATTCTCTGACAAATCTGCCTAATCGGGAGTTACTTAAATCAAGAATTGAACAGCTTATCGAAGAGCTTAAACGTTATGAACAGATATTTGCTGTTATGTTTATAGATCTGGATGGATTTAAATCTGTGAATGACACACTTGGTCATGACAGCGGCGATGAGCTCCTTGTTCTGGTGGCGAAACGTTTGAAAAACTCAGTCCGCTCCAGTGATACAGTCGCAAGGATCGGAGGTGATGAATTTGTTGTCCTCATGACTCATCTTGAGAACAGGGATCAGTGCAGTATTGTTGCCCGTAAGGTTCTGGATGCCATAAATAAAGAGTTTCCTCTTTCTGTCGGTGCGGCAAATATTGGAGCCAGTATTGGAATCGCCCTGGCTGAGGCAGGAACTGTTCCTGATATGGATTCCATGATGAAAAGGGCGGATGAAGCCATGTACCGTGTTAAGAACAGCGGTAAGGGTGATTTTCAGATCGACTGATTATTCCAGCATTCTCATTTTTGTTTCAAGGCGGATAGTTTTATGTTCACTCATGTCTCCCCTGATTCTTCCAAGGAGGAGTTCTGCGGCTTTTCTTCCTATCTCTTCCATCGGCTGTGCCACAATGATGCTTATGCATGGAAAGAAGGATGCCAGAGGGAGGTCATCAAAGGAGAGAATATGAAGCCCGGGGAAGTCATGTCCTGCTTCCAGCAGATAACGGGCCGCACCCAGATGCATGAAGTAGTTGGAGATGAAGATGTAATCCGGGGGGGATGTATGTTCCATCAGCTGCTTCATCAGTTTGTACCCGCTGTCTTCATGATAGTTACCGAAGAGGATCAGATCTTCATCGGCCTGAATACTGAAATCCTGACAGGCCTTATTGAACCCCTCGTATCGTTCTTTTGCAGAGGTCAATTCCATATCTCCCCCCAGGAACCCGATCCTCCGCGCACCCTTTGAAGCGGCAGATTTTACGGCTTCATAGCTGCCCTGGAAGTTATCCGACAGCACAGCATCAGAGCTGAAGCCCTGTACCAGACGGTCCACCAGTACCACCGGAGTTTCCCCCATCAGGTTGAAATGCTCTCCTTCACTGCTGCCGGGAATGATGATAGTACCATCCACATTTTTCTCTTTCAGAAGTTTAAGTCGATCTTTTTCTTCATCTATACTCTCCTGAGAACTGCAGAGAACAACTGAATAACCTTCGTTTTTCAGCATATCTTCTATACCGGTGACAATGCTCATGAAAAATTCATTCTTAAACTCAGGGGCTACAATACCAATTGTATGAGTTCGTCTTGTTTTAAGGCTTCGGGCGGTCTGGTTCATTCTGTAGCCGCTCTGCTTAATAACTTTTTTTACCTTTTCTGCAGTAGCGGGACGTACTTTAGGATCTCCGTTAAGAACCCGTGAGATAGTTGCGGTTGAAACACCGGCTTTGGCGGCGACCTCTTTAACTGTTAAATTCTTTTTCGGCATCGAATACTTTTCTCCCGCACATAGTTATATAGCATTCTTCAAGATTATTCTTTTATAAAAAACTTGATTTATCATTGAGTCTATGTAAGAATGTAATCGATTACATTTGATTTGTAAACCCTTTGGCCTTTTGGTCAAAATCATTTAAACCATTGAGTCTGTACGGCAGTCTCAATAGGAGGAACTATGGATATTAAAAAAACAGAACCTGTAAACAGACTCAGAGGCCGCATGCCCAAGGTCGGTATCAGACCGGTCATTGACGGAAGAGAAAGAGGGGTAAGAGAATCCCTTGAAGTACAGACCATGAATATGGCTAGATCCGCAGCAAAGCTGATAGAGGAGAATCTGAGACATTCCAATGGTCTGCCTGTTGAATGTGTCATTGCCGACTCTACAATCGGTGGTGTTGCCGAAGCTGCGGACTGTGCTGATAAGTTTGCTAAAGAAGGTGTTGGAGTTTCTCTTACTGTAACTCCCTGCTGGTGCTACGGAACAGAAGTAATGGATACAGATCCTCTTCTTCCCAAGGCAGTCTGGGGGTTTAACGGAACAGAAAGACCCGGAGCCGTTTATCTGGCTGCAGCTCTTGCCGGATACACTCAGAAAGGCCTGCCTGCTTTCGGTATTTACGGTAGGGATGTACAGGATTCAGACGACACATCAGTACCTGCAGATGTTAAAGATAAACTGCTGCGTTTTACAAAATCAGCACTGGCCGTTGCAACCATGAAAGGAAAGTCCTATCTCTCTATCGGTGGAATGTCCATGGGAATTGCCGGTTCTCTTGTGAATCAGGACTTCCTTCTGGATTATCTCGGCATGAGAACAGAAGTTGTTGATATGAGTGAAGTAGCCCGTCGTGTGGAAGAGGGCATCTTTGATAAGGATGAATATGCGATAGCCCTTAAATGGGTTAAGGAAAACTGCAAGGAGCAGGAAGACACAGCTAATCCTCCCGAATACCGCAGAAGCCCCGAGCAGAGAGCTGCGGACTGGGAATATGTCGTCAAAATGGTCCTTATCGGTAAGGATCTGATGGTTGGAAATCCCAGGCTGAAGGAACTTGGATTCGGTGAGGAATCTCTGGGTCGAAATGCAATATGCGGTGGTTTTCAGGGACAGAGGTCCTGGACCGATCACTATCCCAACGGTGACTTCATGGAAACCTTCCTGAATACCTCCTTTGACTGGAACGGCATAAGAGAAGCTTTTGTTATGGCAACAGAGAATGATTATCTCAACGGTATCACCATGCTCTTCGGTCATCTTTTAACAAACACAGCACAGATCTTCAGCGATGTAAGAACCTTCTGGAGCCCCGAAGCTATCGAGCGTGTGACCGGATGGAAACCTGATGGACTTGCCAAAGACGGATTTATCCACCTTATCAACTCTGGTTCCACCACTCTTGACGGTGCCGGACAGATGAGTGATTCCAAAGGAACTCCTGTAATGAAACCCTTCTGGGATATTACTGCAGAAGATGTTGAGAAGACTCTTAAAGCAACTGAGTTCTGTGTCGGTGACGGCGGATATTTCAGAGGCGGCGGTTACTCAACCGACTTCCTGACAAAGGGTGGAATGCCTTGTACCATGGCCCGTCTGAATTATGTTAAGGGACAGGGACCCGTACTACAGCTGGCCGAAGGCTGGACTGTTGATGTTCCTGCGGAAGTGCATGACAAGCTGGATGACAGAACCAATCCAACCTGGCCTACAACCTGGTTCGTTCCCCGTGTAAACGGAGAAGGATCATTCAAAGATGTGTATACGGTAATGGCAAAATGGGGTGCAAACCATGGTGCTGTCAGCTACGGCCATATTGGTCAGGACCTGATTACACTCTGTTCCATGCTGCGAATTCCAGTCAATATGCATAATGTTGAGGAAGAAGGATTCAGACCCAGTGCCTGGGCCTCTTTCGGTATGGATGAGGAAGGGGCGGACTTCAGAGCCTGTAAAAATTTCGGTGCTATCTACGGCTGATTCTTATGAATCATCTGTTTTGATTTAAGCTGTATAGAAAAGGGATTCTACTGTCGTTCGGTAGAATCCCTTTTTATTTTATTGTTGACTAAGTCCGCCTGAAAGATGCATATTTTATCTTATGAATCCTGAGATTCAAAGTACCATAGATTCCCGCCTTCAAAATGGATATCTTCTCACATATAAATCCCTGAAAGACGCACAGGAAGAGGCTGAGAACTGTCTCGATGATTCTGAACAAGCCTTATATTTCAAGGGAGTCATTAATTCCCGTATTCTTCTGTCTCTTATAGCCTTAAGAAAGGGTGAAACAGATCTGGCCAGGGAGAGACTCACTCTGATTGAAGAAGAATTGAATGCTTCCTCATCAGTCTCGGAAGATTCATTGATGAGGATGTCTCAGGTTCGGGCAGCTTACTTTCTTGACAGTGCTGTTTATAAAGATGCCTTTAACTCATTTGTGAAATGCGGAAATATGGCTGCCCGTCTGGGGAATAATCTGTTTCAGATTCTCAGTGCCAATGGCAAGGGTGTTATCAAGCTGGATCAGATGGAATTCAAGGATGCCTACGATTATTTCCGGGTCGCCAGAAGCTATGTGCAGGGAGAGGAACTGTCTCTGCTGAATAATGTGCTGGCTCTGAATATAGGTTGTGCTCTGAACGGTCTTGAAAGGTATGACGAAGCCTTTGAACGTCTGAATGATGCTCTTGAGGAAGCCGGAAAGCTGGGTTCCCCCATGATTGAATGTTCTATTCTGGATGAGATCAGTGCCATGCTGATCAAACAGAGTAGGTTGGAAGAAGCCCAGAATTACCTGGAGAAGGGGCTTGAAAAAAGCAGTCAGCATCTCTTTCAGGAGGGGCATACACAAGTTGTCTATCACTATGCCACTCTTCTTCTTAAACTGGGAGAGTATGAAAAAGCCGAAAAACTGATCGAAGATCTGGATGAAAATCAGGTATTGGATCTTGATCCGATTATGTATCATCAGGTTGCCGCCGAGATTTTTGAACAG
The DNA here is from genome assembly GCF_003346715.1 of Oceanispirochaeta sp. M1. NCBI lineage: Bacteria > Pseudomonadati > Spirochaetota > Spirochaetia > Spirochaetales > Spirochaetaceae > Oceanispirochaeta > Oceanispirochaeta sp. M1. The sequence continues at coordinate 8,281 of NZ_QQPQ01000002.1, read as the reverse complement.
AAAGGTGATTTTCAGAAAGCTCTGCATTCCAGTAAAGAGATTCAGAAGATAAATGAAAAACTTCGCAGCACTGAGGTGCTGCATTCGGTTTTCAAGCAGGAAAAACGTGAGCTGCAGGAACAGAATCATCGACTGCAGCTGGTCAGTACAATTGGTCAGGAGCTGGTGTCCACACTGGATCTGGGAAAAATCCTGAATCTGATTTATGCTCAGATGAATGTTCTTATGCCTGTAGATCTCCTCTCAATTTCAACTGTGAAGGGAAATGAAATCAATGTGAAATTCACTCTGAACAAGGGTGAGAGAATTGAGCCTTTTACTCTGCATAAAGAGGATACGGACAGTATTATTGCCTGGTGTGTGCGGAATAAACAGGAAGTATTTGTCAGGAGCATCAACGCCGATGCTTCTAAATATGTAAGAAATCTTAAACCTATGAAAGGTAATGAGAATAATCTCCTTGAATCTGTTATCTGTATTCCCTTATTGCATCTGGGCGAACTTGAGGGGGTTCTTACGGTTGAGGGTAAGAATCCCAATTCTTACAACAGTCAGGATCTTGATAATCTGAGAGCTCTGGCTTCCTATGTAGGTATTGCTATAAGAAATGCTATGCAGACCGAGCAGATGACTGAACTCAATAAACTCCTCAAGTATCAGTCTTCGGTCGACAGTCTCACAGGGCTTGTAAACCGCCGGGAATTTCTAAGGCAGAGCAAGAATATCCTGAGAGTATGTCGAAGAAATAATTTCCCGATTTCCCTGGCTATGATAGATCTGGATCACTTTAAGATTGTCAATGACAGCTACGGTCATCATGCGGGAGATGAAGTGTTGAAAGCTTTCGGGTCGCTTCTGGATGATTATTTCAAAAGGCCTCTGGACTGTGTGGGCCGATACGGCGGAGAGGAGCTTATAATCTTATCCGGTAACTTTCCGGCTGCTGAGGCCGCCGCAAGGGTTGAATTGGTGCGGGAAGAATTTTCTACAGTGGAGTTCAAATCCGGAGATAATACATTCAATGTGAATTTCAGTTGCGGAATTTACGGTGAGATTCCGACGGAAGATAGCAGCGATCATTTAAACAGGATAACCGCACTGGCAGATAAATATCTTTATAGGGCGAAGGAAGAGGGACGAAACTGCAGTTTTCTATCCGATAAAAAGAATAAGCCTGCTGAAAAGTTCATCTTCTCCAAGTCCGAACACTGACTGCCCCCGCAACTTCTTTTTAAGCTCGTCTACAGTATGGCGCCGCCCGTAATGAATCCCCTTAAGAAATGAAAGTTCCCTGACAGAGTCTTCAATCGTCCCCTTTGAAACACTTATCTCCCATCCATCTGTTTCAGGAGGATGGAAAGAGCTAATGTCCTGTCTGAATGCGGGTGTCTTTCCCAGTATCCAGTCTTCCGAAAGCAGCAGGGTTCTCTCCTGCTGTACCGAGTCGTGTTCAGACAGTTTCTCCCACTCATCTTCATCCCAGTCTTCAAATATATAATCTTCTCTCTTTTCATATAGAGAGCGGAAAGTATTGAGCACCATTTCCATGGTCAACTTTGTATTAACACGGTTTAGATTTATTATTTCCGACCTGTTTGAGGCAGTTCCTGATATCTTTGTGAAAACTTTCTGAGTACCCGGGGTTATTGATTCTTTCAGGCGCTTTGTTTCTGATTCAATCAGAACTGTTCCATGATGAAAGGCCCTGTCTTTTTTATGCCGAAAGGCGCTTCCGCTTATTTTGTATATCTTTCCCTCATGCTCTACGGTCAGATCATTTCTTTTATTGATACTCAGATCAATTCCACAGTTTTTCATTATCATGCAGATTTGTTCAAGATTATTCTTACGGTCGTAAGATTCTATATTCTGAATAAATGAAAAGTTAAGGTTCCCTCTGTCGTGATAGACGGTGCCGCCGCCACTCTCTCTTCTTATAAGATAGGTGTCTTTTGTTCTGTTAGGAGTGCATTCAAGCCATGGATTCTGAAATCGTCCGATTACAACGGCAGGATCATTAATATAGAGGAGAAGAATCTCCTCTTCATTGTTCAGTTTCTCGAGTAAATAATGTTCTATTGCAAGATTGAGAAAAGGATCATTATATGGAGATATAAGAAGCCTTTTAATCACACCTGTTTTACCTTAATCCCTTTTTCTAAAATTTCATCCACCTGCTCTTTATTCATATCTGTGTCGGTGATAATCATATCAACACTATCCAGAGGCAGGATTTTAACAAACCCTGATTTTCCGTATTTTCCGGAATCTGCCAGAAGGATTGTATTATCTGACTGCCGGGCCATATATTTAATTATTTCCGCAGACTCTTCAATATGAGTGGTCATGCCGGTTTCGGCAGAAAATCCTCCGGTTCCTACAAAGGCATATTTAACATGGTAGCGCTCCAGATGTGACAGGGATACAGGACCGACTAGAGATTCAGATCCAGGTTTGAATTCACCGCCAACCACTGTCAGATGGAGGGTAGGATTAACTCTGGCATAAGTCAGGGCCAGGGTGGAGTTGGTAACCACATGGATGTTTCTCTTTCCCATCAGATATTTAAGTACCAGAGAAGTAGTGGTTCCATCATCGATCATGATGGCGTCTCCCTCTTCAACCATGTCGGCCGCGGCTTTTGCTATTCTGTTTTTCTCTTCCTGTTTCTGTCTCTGACTCTGAATAATATCAGGATGGAACACAGGGAGGGCGCCGCCTCTGGTCCTTAATATAAAACCTTTTTCCTCCATGCTTGAGAGATCACTACGGATCGTTACAGCTGAAACTCCCAGCATTTCACTTATTTTGGTAACTGACAGATTGTAGTCTTCAATAAGCATATTCAGTATTTTATTTTCTCTGTCTGATAGAAAAGGATTCATTGTATTCCTCGATTAAGCATTGCCGCTATTAAAGCATAGAACAGTGCAAGTTTGTATGAAATGGATAAATATGTTCTTATGATAAAATCATATCTGTCTGTATAGCTCCCATTTTATAATAATATTTCAATTAGTCAATGAAACTCTTTCAAAGTACTTACTATTTTCCTTCGAATAAGCAGCTTTATAAAGTCATAATTTAAATCGATATAATTTGATTCATTTTAAAAGCTGGTGTATTCTTTTACAATGATTTTTGAATATGAGGTCTCCGGAGATGATTATTCCCTGGCCGGCCGTGCATCAAGTGATATAAAGAAGAAACTCAAACAGTTGGGAATACCTTCACCGGTAATAAAAAAGACCGCTATTTCCATGTATGAAGCCGAAATCAATATGGTTATACATGCTGATGGCGGAAAGATTGTGGTGACCCTTAATCCTGAACAGATCAAAATTGTGCTGGAAGATACAGGTCCCGGTATACCTGATCTGGATCAGGCAATGCAGGAAGGTTATACCACTGCCTGTGAAGCAGCCAGAGAGCTGGGGTTTGGAGCAGGAATGGGTCTTATGAATATTCAGAGGAATTCTGACAGTCTTCATATTGATACGGTTATCGGCCAGGGAACAACAGTTACCATTCTGCTGTATATGAACGGATAATCAGATGCCCGTAAAATACTTTCACTCAGTCACACTGGATGAAGCTCTGTGTAAGGGCTGTACTGTCTGTATTAAGGGTTGCCCCACCGAGGCTATCCGGGTACAGAAAGGGCGGGCCTGGATTACCGCTGAGCGCTGCATCGACTGCGGTGAGTGTATCAGAACCTGTCCTTCCGGGGCCAAGAAGGCTATTTCAGATCCTCTGTCCATGCTGGATGATTTCGATTTTAAAATTGCCATACCAGCACCTACGTTGTACGGTCAGTTTCCAGTTACCCTATCCTGTAACAAAATCCTGACCGCTTTAAAATCAATGGGTTTCGATGATGTTTTTGAAGTGGCTGTGGCAGCCGAAATTCTGAGCAGAGAGACCAGAGACTATCTTAAGCAGCAGAATAGTGATAATCCTCTGATCTCTTCCTCCTGTCCGGTTGTGGTTCGTCTTGTAGAGACACGATTCCCTTCTCTTATTGATCAGCTGGTTCCCATGATATCTCCTATGGAGCTGAGTGCCCGTATTGTTAAGGATAAATATAAAGACCGGACTGATAGGGTCGGGGTTTTCTTTATCTCCCCCTGTGCCGCCAAGGTCACCGATGTTAAAACCCCCAGAGGCATAGTCAAGTCTTCTGTTGACGGGGTCATCGGTATTAAAGATATTTTTAAAGAACTAAGTCATGCCGTAAATCATGTAGAAAATGAAGAAAATTTGAACAGAGCCCGTGCCATAGGTATCAGCTGGGCCAGGACCGATGGAGAAGGCTCGGCGGTCCATTCAGAAAATCATATTTCTGTGGATGGTATTGATCATGTTATTGATGTTCTGGAAAATCTTGAGAACGGACATATTAAAAATGTTGACTTTGTCGAAATGATGAGTTGTCCGGGAGGTTGTGTCGGTGGCCCTCTGACTGTGGAGAATCCTTATATTGCCAGGAACATCATCACAAGCCGGGAACGCAGTCATCAGGCTCCCATGGAGCATGATTCTTCCGGGGAAGGTTATAATACAATCGATATGATAGGTCTCCAATGGACCGAAGAGATTGAAAGCTGTGCCACCCATCTTCTGGATCCTGATTATAAGAAGGCCATGGAGATGATGGAGGAGATGGAAATCATCAGACAGGGCTTACCCGGTCTGGACTGCGGCTCATGCGGTGCTCCCAGCTGTAAGGCTCTTGCCGAAGATATTGTTCGTGGTAAAACAACGGAAACCGACTGTGTCTTTATGCTCAGAGAAAAGATCCGTGAGCTTACCAGAGAGATGATTGAACTGGAAAGCCGTTTGCCTCCCGGGCTTGACCGCTGATTTGATTGTAAGGGCTGGACTGACAGCCCTGCAGAGAGCTAATATCTAAAAATCATTTACTGAAATAAGGAAACTAAATTGCTCACCGTAATTATAATCATGTCTGTCGGTATGATTGCCGGCTTTATTTTGAGAAAATATAAGAAATTATACCAGGGGCTTGATAAAACTGTCAGTTATGTTATCTATCTGCTCCTTTTTCTGTTGGGGATAACAGTCGGACAGAATGAAACAATTATCCGGAACTTCCATTTAATAGGTTTGAAAGCTCTTCTTATTACAGTTGCTTCTGTAGGGGGGTCTATTCTCCTGGCCGCAGTCGTTTTCCATTTTTTCTTCCGTCATGACCATATTGAACTGGGGACTGAAGATGATGTTCATGATGGAGCCGAAGTTTCAGCTAAAAAACTTCAGGGGGAAGATGCATGAAAAACTCCCTGATTATTCTGGCTTTTTTTGCGGCGGGTGTTCTTCTGGGAGCTCTTGGTGATGCAGGTGGTTGGATTCCCGAAGCCCTCGGGTCTATGAGTACCTATGTGCTCTATGTTCTGATGTGTCTTGTGGGCTTTGGTATCGGAGGAGATACTGATTCTCTCCGGGTTCTGAAGGAGACAAATCTTAAGATTGTTCTGGTTCCATTGTCAATCGTTGCAGGATCTCTGGGAGGTGCAGCTCTTATCTCTGTTTTTGTTCAGGGACTGGACCTGCAGGAAGTTCTGGCCATAAGCGGCGGATTCGGTTATTACAGCCTCTCGAGTCTCTTTATAACTGAACTGAGAGGAGAGCTTCCCGGTACGATCGCTCTTCTTGCCAATATAATGAGAGAGATCATCACATTGCTGATGACACCATTGTTTGTACGTTGGGCAGGGCCTCTCGGGCCGATTGCATCGGGGGGTGCGACCAGTATGGATACGACCCTGCCGATCATTTCCCTCTATTCAGGGAAGCAGTATGCTGTCATCTCCCTTTTCAACGGGATAGTTCTTACAGTATTAGTTCCTTTTCTGGTGCCATTTATACTCAGCTTTTAAGACGGACTCTGTCTCTTCCAGACTACAGAACCTTTTTCTAGCTGGTATAGATTCTGGGAACCCGTTTATTGACAGCGCAGGTTATCTCATAGGAGATGGTTCCGATCAGGTCTGCCAGCTCAGATGCATCCGGTCCGGCACGGTCCGGTCCGAAAATGGTCACTTCATCACCAACTTTAATATCCCTCTCATTGCCAAGATTAATCATCAGCTGATCCATACAGACTCTGCCGGCTATAGGGTAACGTTTTCCCTTAATCAGGAATTCCGCTTTACCTGAAAGCAGGCGCATGTATCCATCGGCGTATCCCACAGGGATAGACGCAATACGGCACTCCTCTTTCGCAGTCCATGTCCTTCCATAGGATACAGTCTGACCGGGGCTGACTGTTTTCAAGAAGGCTATTCTTGTTTTCAGCTCCATCACAGGTTTCAGTTCTTCAGTTTTTGCCATACTGCTATGAGGAAGATAACCGTATGCACTGATTCCCAGACGAACCATATCCAGGTGACTTTTTTTATGAAGGAATATTCCTCCTGAATTTGCCGCATGGACAAGACCCGGGTCTATATTCATTGAAAGGATCTCTTTTTTGATATCAGAAAGAGTATTAGTCTGCTCTTCGGTAAATGCCTGATTCTCAGGGTCCATGCTGTCAGAAACCGGGAAGTGGGTACATATTCCGCCGATTTTCAGTCCCTTTGCTGTATCCGCCAGGCGGGCAAGGTAGGGAGCATCTTCGGGGGGGCAGCCTATTCGTCCCATGCCGGTGTCTATCTTTATATGTATTGTAAGGGGGGGCGCTTCTTTCTCCCGAACCATCAGATTCAGGCGATTCAGATACTCTTCATCTCCTACAAAGGGTTCCAGCTTGTAATCAATCACATCTTCATACTCATTTTCCTGAGGATAACTAAGCAGAATTATGGGTGCTGTAATCCCTGCCTCGCGAAGTTCCTTTCCTTCATCCAGATTGGAAACTGCCAGGTGAGTCACTCCATGTTTCAAAGCCGTCATGGATATAGCCACAGCACCATGCCCGTAGGCATCTGCCTTAACCGCCAGACAGAGTTTTCTGTCGGGTCCGATAAATTCCCTCACCTTCTCCAGATTCCATATGAGGTTCTCTAAATGTATCAGAGCGCGGGTCGCTCTTTTTGATCTGCTGTAATCGTACATAATATCCTATTGTGCCATATCTTCAGGCATTTATGGTGTTCATTCTGTTCTCAGATTTATAAAATACTGCCGAACTCAAATGTATTAAGAGATTTTATCATTACTCCATGATTTTCTTCTACAGTATGAAATGAGAGAATATAGGCATATAATTGTATAAGAATTTGATTCAATAGACAGATTAGAGTACCTTACAAGTGTAAGATTCTTCTGGAATCGCTTTCCTCCGACCCTGTCGGTGTGTTGTTAGAGAATGAAAAGCATTGAGGCTCTGTCTCAACAGTTGTAGGAGTTCAAAATGAAATTGGGTGATAGAATTAAGGGGACAGCCGTTCTGGCGGGTCTTTGTTTTTTAATTGTATGCCTCTCGACCTTCCTGGCGGATCTTTTAGTATTTAAGAATCTGTCCATCAATCTGTTTCAGGTACTTCTTGTAGGGCTGTTCAGCACCCTGCTCATGGTACCTCTGTTTTACTGGCTTAGAATGAGACTGGACAGCAGTGGTATTGATGCCACCCAGCTTGCGGATCTTGAACTTAATGAAAGAGACGTAAAAGAAGCAGTCAGTAACTGGGTCTATATACATTATAGAAAAAGACTGGAAGGAGAGCTGAAGTTTTCCAGAGATGAAAACGATGCTCTCAGCTGTAAAGTAACAGTAAGAAATGAAGGATAAATCTTCTGGTGTTTTTTTCTAAAGCATCATGAGCTTTTACCGATAATATATCAGGGCAGAACGGGCCGAATCAGGCCTGTTTTTTTGTCTTTGAGAAAAATGGAAAACTTTTTAAAAAGGGGTTTACACCCGGTGTGTTTTTCAATATTATCATCCTCACGCTTCAAGCAGCTAAGCAATAGCAAAGCAGCCTGAAGCAAAGTAAATATAGGTTTTAAAAGCATTTAAATAAAGTTTTTGAAACACGGTTGACAAGTTATCAACTTTAAAATATATTCACTGAGCGCTGCTACGAGAGTGGCTCGCAAGTTCTTTTAAAGAGATATTAGAGAAGGGAAATTAAAGTATTTGACGAAAGTCAAGCACTGGTAGTACGAAGATAAGGTCGTACCGCAAGCCGTAAGGCTGAGGAACGATCCTGTCAAATAGAATCGTGCCGAAAATCTTATGATTTAGGTACGGTCCGAACGTTAGTTTTCTTTTTAGCACAGTGGGACTTTCCGCAAGGGAAGCCGCACTGCATAAAGG